>DAUW01000124.1 GCA_002505355.1 Euryarchaeota archaeon UBA229
GCAAATTTGTTGCCTTGTTCAACAATATCGTAGCGCTTTGGTTTGCTCTGTGACTCGAATAAATCAAGCAACCAAGCACTGCGATGGCCTATTCCACCACCGACCTCCAGCACCGTCTGCGGTGACACTTTCGATACACCGTCTCTGACTCTACGAATTACCGAGATAGGCCAACTAACCAACCCCATATGCTGTAACTGCTCATGGATATTAGCTGCTATCTCAGGCTCATCGCGTGGTAAGTCTGCCGGCTTGCCGAAGAAATGACTGAGCAAGTCAGACCGGTCAATCGAGACCTCCTGTCCATCTCTCATGGGCTTTCCACACTGGCCCAATTGATGAACTCTCGTATGTCAAATTCTTCCGATTACTTGAAACCTAATGGGCTGTGGGCTAAAATGATAGCATGGCAGATGATGCAGCAGATGAAGACTTTGACGAAGTCATCGAAAATGTTACCATGTGCAGTGAATGCAATGAATATGCAGAACATGAAATCCTTAAAGAGCGCCAAGTAGGGTCAGGGCGGGATTTATTGGTCAAGTGTGTCACCTGTAGTGCGATATCAAACCTACAAATAAGGGAACCAAAATCTATTCAGATTCCGTTTATTTTGACCGATGGACCGAATTCATTACGAGCTGAATTAGCTATTGATGATGACGAAGAATTTAGCATTGGCGATGTTTTCGAGGATAGAGAGATGTTGTGGTCAATAAACCAAATTATCGATCATCAAGGGCGCAAGAAGTCGACATTGAAGGCAACTGAAGCAGCCGTTGTCTCTGCATTAAGGACAGACATGGTGCGAGTAAAAGTAACCGCTACCCGTGGAGAGTTTTCTGATTCATCTTCCATACTGGTCGAATATGGAACCAAATTTACCGCCGATACGAAATTTG
The DNA here is from genome assembly GCA_002505355.1 of Euryarchaeota archaeon UBA229. Taxonomy (GTDB): domain Archaea; phylum Thermoplasmatota; class Poseidoniia; order Poseidoniales; family Poseidoniaceae; genus MGIIa-L1. Next base: position 903 of record DAUW01000124.1, read on the forward strand.
ATTATGAAGGTGAGGTATGGCGCATAAGAGCTATTCATACCGGTGCTGGGCGGACCTTGAGAGGCACTGTTGAAGCACAGGACATCAAACGAATTTATTTGCATGAGCCCCCGAATTTGGAGCACTTCGAACCAAAAACACCGCGTGAGCGTAGGCAAGCATGGAAAGAGGGTCGATTAGGCTTCAATCCAAACCCGGAGATACCGAGAGAAGTTACTAAGAAGCGAGTCACTCCAACAAACAAAAGGAAAAAGAAACGCCCCAGGAAATAGTCAAGGGCGGTTTGTCCAAGGCATCAAAAAAGCCTTTGCGACTTGAGCCCCGACCGTCGGATTCTCCTGCAATCGTCTAATACTGTACTCATACCACTTTTCGCCATATGGCACATAGACTCTAGTTTTGTGTCCAGCCGCAGCTAACTTTCGCCTTAACGGTCCACGCACCCCCAGCAGCATTTGGAATTCGTATCCCGGACCTTTACCACTTCTTACCGGGCCAGCATTGCTTCTTGGATCGTCAATTCCTGGACCCATGCCGTAGGATTTCAATGCGGAAAGAGTATGGTCGATTACTGGTTTGTCATGCGAAGCAACAGCACAATAAGCACCGGATGCTAACATCTTGTCGATGCTAGCATTAGTAGCACTCACTATTTCATTATATCCGGTATGAGCAATTTCCGGTGGTTCAAGATAGATACCTTTGCAAATTCGATAATCGGCCGCAGGTCCCAATTTTTGCTCAAGATAATCGATATCGTCTAATGTGCGAAATAAGCGTCCTTGATACACTGTACCGACATTGGACAAGCCTTCTGAGTGTAGTTCCACAACTACGTCAATGGTATCTTGAGTAACTCTGTGATCCTCCATATCTAAGCGGACAAACATACCATGTTTGTTAGCAATCTGCACTAATTTTTTGATGTTATTATAGCCTTTTTTACGGTCAATCAACAAACCGAAAGCAGTCGGCTTGATACTTAGATCTGATTCTATTTTATGCTCAATAATTGCATCAATTAATTGGCGATATTCTTCAAAGAAATACTGAGCTTCATCCATGGTGGAAATCTCTTCTCCAAGCACATCAACAGTAAAGCAGGCATTTTCTTTAGCCAACCTTTGCATGACTTTAATTGCATCCGCAATAGTATTACCAGCTACGTATCGACGGGATACCCAGCCTACAAACCACCTAGGCATACGGATTGTCATCGACACAACGAGTTTGGAAAACCAGCTAGTCATTGCAACCCCGATTCCCGCTCCATTAGGAGATTGATGAGGCTTGTGATTAATTGTCTAGTAACTCAAGTATCTGTTTGGTGGTAAGAAGAGGTATTGCTCTGCCAGCAAGGTAATCCCTAATCGCTTGACGTTGCCACCCTCGAAACGCTTTTTTATCCATCGAGATAATTATTTTACCGTTGGGAAAAGCCGCTTTAGTCGAATTGACAACTGCATCAATCGCCTGCCTCCAAGTTCCCTTTGGAATTTTATCCTCGTCGTCTGATTTGACAAATGGTAATGCGTAAGTTGCTAGCATGTGACCTAACCATATGCCGTCAAGTGCTGCTAACTTGTTGGCCCTTGGTGCGTAGTGGCCTCCTCCCAGTGTAATCAATACTAACTCGCCCGAATTGAGTTCAGAATCCCACAAACCCACATCACTACCGCCATTAAGCGCCATTCCATCCGCAATAATTCTTGCAAGTAATTCCGCAGCATGTTGGTTTGGCCAATCCTTGTTAGTCGAGCCTATTTCTATAAACATCGCTGGAACATCGAGTTTGGGGCCATGATGAGTAACTTCTAACGTTAATTCAAACTTCATGCCTAGATCGGTATCAGCAGCATAATTATTCAGCATTTTCCACCAAGAAGCTAGCCTAGTAGACGGTGGCGGAGCGAAACCAGCTAATCCACCAAAAGGTGGTGATTCATTCAGCTCCAGATGAGGGACACCTATAGGATGAAGCGTTAGTGATGGTTTTCCGCTTGCTGCTGCATGCCTTGAAGGAAAAATAACCTCCTTAACTACCTCACCAGTCTCGTTGTTCCAACGCAAATCAATCGCGTCTTCAAAGAGAATACCATCTTCGAAAATCCACATCCTAACATTGTTCAATTCATAAGCTGGCTTACCTTCAATAAAGCCAAGGTCATTCCATGAAAACCTCTCGAGCAGGAATTTCGCTTGATTGTATGATGCGATGTCGCCCGCGTTAACGGCAATTATCGACACAGTTTGGTTGCTCACATTAGTTCGGAGTTGCGGGCGTTTTTGATTCCTTTCCATACGAGATTTGACAAAGTACGATTAAGTCGACCAACCATGGCGTGGGGTATTCCAGAAAAATTATCCTTTACGCCAAAATCAGTTTTACAGTATAACGCAGGTTACTTGGTGATTGGAGTTGACGGGTATTTTCAAAAAATTGATTCTGATGGTAAGCATGTTGGCAATCCAATAAGACCATTCCCCACACCGGTTAGAGACGCGGTAATTATTGGCGACACACTAATCGCCACATGGCTTGATCAAGAGTTACTGCTTGCTCGGATGGCAGCGATAGATTTGCGCAACGAATTTACTGACGGAGTGCAGCGAGGAGATTTACGAGTCCGCAGAACCATCGATAAATCAATTCATCCCGCAGGTAATGAATGGTCACACGTACTTGACGCGGAACCGATTTCCTTGTGCGCCAATAGTGAGTCTTTCTCCTTCGTCTTGTGGAAGAAGGGCGTGTATAATTTAGGCGTGAACTCAGTTGAAAACTGGCGCGCTTCGGAACCGTCTTGGCCAGAATTAGCAAAAGTACCACGCGCCTCTGAAACTGTGGCCGCAACCTGCAATGACGATGTCTACGAAATTTGGTCAAAAGGAGGGGGAGTCATAAGGTATAATGTCAATAACGGAGCAGTAATTGGTCAGGAAATATTACCTATTGATGGCTATCTCAATCAGATTTTCCATCATAATGAACACTACTTGATGTTGTATAATAATTCAAATATTGCGTTATATGAAAACGGTGAAGTGTTAATGAATGCCAAATTATCAGGTCCAATTAGCCACGCTGATTGGAGTAATGAGGAGCAAGGTTGGTACATTGCAGGCTGGCGTGAATTGGTGTTCATCTCTACTGAGCGGCAAAGTCGTATCCCTCTTAATGAGATAGCAGTTTATGTCGATGCTGCAACAGGGCTCTACCTCTGCAATGATGGTACTTGGAACATCATTGAAGACATCAAAGACTGAGACTACTCTTCAATCATTTCAGTATAGCCGCAGCGTCCACAGGATTTGCGATTAGCGTGTACCGCCATGAAGACACCGGGTCCACATAGTTTACAGAATTCAGCCTTGCGCTGTAGTTTGCCGTCTTCGCCAATTGAGTATTTGTTCCACTTTGCTGCTGTACTAGGTCCGTCTCCCATTATTCATCGCCTCCTTCATCTGTGCCGTCATTATCTTCCGGTTGGCTTTCAGCAACTTCTGCTGATTCTTCTTCAGCTGGTGGTGCTGATTTTTCAGTGCGTAGTTCTTCATGACGCTTGTGGATATATTTTGGCTCAACTCGCATCGAATCTGCGTCCTCATATATGTAGGCTAGACCGGTGGTTAATGGTTGACCAAATCTCGTGTTGCAGTCTTTGATAATAATACATTCTGGGTTAGATTTTGGTTCTAGAGTCTTGACTAAATCCATAACTTCTCTGCGAGATGGGGTTGCTTTCCCACTGTGTCGCCAACTAAATTTAATCTCGACACGGTTCAATAGTTTGTTTTCCATTCTTTCAACGATTTCCATATTCTCACCTTATCTTGTGTTAACTTTTAGCGCATACTTACCAGGTCGGTCGACATTCAAACGCTTGGCTATCTCTGAACGCTCTGGGTCCATGATTATCACATAGCCTTGCCAATCAGTTGTGACTTGAGCACTGGGGCATCTGTTACACTGAGGAATATCATTTTTCTTTTCTGGGTCTGGTAAAATCACGCTACATTCTGCGCATGCAAATGGATTCTTTGGCATATTATTCACCTCACTCATTATTGTCTTCGTCTATCCAGTCGTGGCAACCGAGACCTGGTTGTTTACTTGTTAAACCAATTTTAGATCTCCTTGGATCGCTTGTATCCGGAGACAATGAAACTATTCTGGCTCTGATTGAGTCACCGATTTGTAGCCGGCGACCTGTTTGCTTGCCCTCGATCCAGCCCATACCAACATTGGCGTCAACAGTATCATCCATGATTTGCGATTTGTGTAGGAGCGCTTCCATAGGTCCGATTCGAACGAACGCCCCGAACTCGTTAACCTCGGAGACAACGCCTTCAACTACTTCATAATCATCCATGCAGAATAATACTGCATCGAATCTAACTCTTTGGTATATTGCGCCGTCCCCGTGGATGATTCTTCCACGCCCTAGTGGCTGATGGTTTGTCGTCACAAGTACAAAGCGATTATCATCATCAAAGCGCCCCTCAAAAGCGGTCATCGAAAGACGGTCAATGTGTTGATCTAGGGATTGACCTTTGCGCATATATTCTGCAGGGATTCGTATAGTATCCTCTTTAGTGACAATTTTGTACATCTTTTCACGTCCTTTAGCCGATTCAAAGGAACGTGGTGAAGAATAGCATGCTATTCTGTCCTTCACCGGTGTTACCTCGGGATAGAATCGACCGTAGTCGTTTGTGCCACCGACGACCCCTATTTAATGGAAACGGAAACAGATGGGAATGTATTGTGATTGGCGTACACAAAAACCACCGAAATTTGATGCATTGAACATACTTATTGCCATAAGTCATAACAACCCCTTTGTCACACATATTGCCATGACCCCTGCGCAAGCCTTGAACCCATGGCGAGTAAAGCAGGCGTTATTGTTAGTTATTTTGCTATTGCTTACTCCGCTATCGTTAACCATCGACAGCCATCAACCTAGTGAGTTAAAGGAAAGTGAAATCATCTCACAAACAGCCATGCCGTGGAATCCAGCATCGCAACCATGGGGCCAATATTCTGGAGTCCCCACTCATAATGGTACGATGCCAATCCACGGTCCGGACGGCGGTCCTGGTACTGATGATGTAGCCAACGTTTCGAATTACGGAATTATTGATTCACCAACAGTCAACTGGATTGCCTCAGATGATATCGATGGTGCTGACACTTATGGTTCAATAATTGGAGATTTTTCAAACAGCATCACCGCGACCCCGGCAGCAGCGGAGCGATGTGGATTAGGCGAATTATTTGCTGTCATAATCACTAGCGATTCCGCAAGTAGCACGATGAGTATCATAACTGGTGATGAGGCAAAAACGGCCTGGGAAGTTGACTTAGGACAAACGGAAACCATCAGGTCGACCCCTATGATAACTGACATCAATGCTGATGACAAGCCAGAAATTATTGTTGTCTATGACACCGCCTCATCATTGGAGATTGAGGTTTGGTCTCCAGAATTATCCTGCTCAGAATCAGGGTGGGTAAAATCTGGTCACGAAAATGAGAAGCTGTGGTCGATGAGTGAAACAGATTATTCAATCGGTATCGATAGCCCACATTTCCCGTCATCACAAAGCAACCACAAATCCGTCACACAACCCCTACTTGCAGACTTAGATCTCGATGGCGATGCAGAACTGATTCTTGCTGTCGTCGACAGAGATTCGGACAATCCCACCGTGGTTGCACTGACCTTAACAACTGCTACACCGAACGATTTTGATTGGGAGGTTGTGTTGGACCGCGGGACACATCCCTCCGATCCATCGTGGGGTATGCTTGATGATGATTCAACCGCCATCGTACTCACGACAATCGATTCAAATTCAGGCAATATGTGGATTTGGCGCATTGATGGTGCTACTGGCTCACTAGACTGGGAGAGAGTTTCGGTAAGCGGTACGGATTCAGATTCGGACGCACCGCGATTAAGGCTTCCAGGGCCTGTGGTCGTACAACTTGATAATGATGCGGCACCTGAAATGATTCTAACTATACCAACTGATGCTAATGGACGAACTGCTGGCAACGGTGCAAGATTTGTTGCTATGGAAATGACCTCAACAGATGAGATTTTTCAATTTAGAACACCGAACGGATATTCAGACTCGCAACCACTACCCATCGACACTAATGGCGATAACATACACGACCGGTTGTGTTGGGTAACTTGGTATTCAGAATCGAGCGTGTCTTTCAACAGAAAAGGCATGGCTGGGTGCCACGACATCTCTACCGACCCTCCGATTAAGGAATGGTCCAAAGATATGCAAAGAGGATCTGGCAATGATAATGACGAAATCGGAGTTTCTCCACCAATCTGGATGGACATTAATGGTGATGATGACCCTGAACTTATCGTACCTTACGGTAAGCGCTTGTGGGCCTTTGATGGCGAAGACGGCACATCATCTGAGGTTTCTGACGGCTGGTCCTCGCCACTGGGGATGCCAAATCGTGTTTGGTCTGCACCAGCAGTTGCTGATATGGATAACGACGGCACCCTCGACATACTAATCGGCAACACACTCGTTTCGCAAAATGTTGCCGATTTTTCTCCGTTGAGTGATAACCGAGGAATAAGCTTTAATCCAAGCCAACCGGATCCAGGAGATATCGTCACCGTCACTGGCCAATTCTCTAACATCGGCACTTTGGATAACGAAGATGACCTTGACGTGATAATAAAACAAAACGGCAATGAAATCGCTAGACAACGGTTTACCGATGTTGAACCTGTAGCACCATCTGGTAACGGGGGACCCTATACTTTCAGCGTTGATATAACAGCTGAGTTAGGCACCCACACCTTTGAACTAGTTCTCGACATCAATAGTAATCTAACCGAAGCTCGAAAGGATAACAATCAGGCAGCAGTTGAATTAGTTGTAGTAGAGCCCTATGAAGCTCAAATAGACATACCTAATCAGATACCAAGGATATCCCCTGGCAGTACTGAACTGATTACCATTGGCATGCTAGCAACAGGCTCTAGAACAGAATATTGGACGCTCTCATGGGATGATACCAACCTACCAAATGGCTGGTCAATCAGCCCAGATGCTAACCAAAACGCTAATCCAAATTTAATACCGGGTATTTCGCAGAATTTCGTGTTCATTGCATCGGTGCCACAATCTGCTTTGGGGGACGACAACTCATTTGTTGTTCTAACCCTAACATTGGATAGCGACCCGAGCGTGACGTTCGAATCTGTTCTACCAATCGAGGTATTACGTACACGAGGATTATCTATTGTGGGCCCAAGTGGTCTAGATTCAACCACTGGCTTTGGCAGACCTGGCCATGATGCGACCGCATGGATGATGATTGAAAATCTCGGTAATGCATACGAAACCACGACATCGATTGATTGGACCGCCCCGTCGTGGGGTGGTACTCCAACTTTGCATGATTTATCGGGTAATGAAATATTTTCGTTGACTTTAGCACCTGGGGAGTTAATACAACTGTTTGTCAATCTAAATACTCCAAATAGTGTCCAGCCTGGTTCACTCACTTCGACAACCATGACAATGTGCATTGGTAGTGGCGATAGTACACTCTGTCAAGATTTGTCAGTCAATCTAACTGCTGCGGCGGTAACTGTTGAGCATATTCATCAAAGAACCCTACCTAACATGACTCTGCAGTGGGAAGTTGAAGGGTATATCCCGACGGACGGAATCATGTCATGGAATACCGTTTCAGCAAACATGGTAAACGCTGGTTGGGTTTGGAGCGTTGACGGAGATTTATTGTTTAACGGCAGCAATATAGAAACTAGTGGCAACTCAGGTGATTCATTCAGTGGCAATATATTCTTGGAACTTCCAGTAAATGCCATACCACAGAGACACTATTTCATGACTAGTTCAGACTCCGATAATCATCACAATCTGTATTTCACGCTCCAAGTGTTACAAGTATACCGTAGCGCCTCAACAATATTGCAACCGCAACAGGACTCACAAGGAAATCCTGTTTCCATGGTTGTTGAAACAACTAATCAAGTTCTACTACGGTTAGAGAATCCAGGTAATGGGTTCGATGATTTCATCCTCAGTAGTGAAGTAATCGAAGGTCCTGATATGACAAGTTCTCCTGTAGTGGAGTTACTGGAATATAATCCTCAACGTAATTTAGGGCCACTGGCTAGCACGATTGCCACTGTCGATGTAACTTTATCAGAAGATACTCCCGCTCAACAGCCATTCACACTTAGATTCACATGGCGTTCATTGGGTGGTGAGAATGTTGCATCTGTTGTAGAATTACTGGTTGAGGCTGAACCAGACCACAGTTGGGAGGTAAACTTTAGCAGCGGCAATCAATATGATATTTTGCCTTCGGAAACCTTGACCTTAGATTACACAGTGAAGAATACCGGAAATGCACTTGATAATCTAGTGGTCAAACCAAAATTTGAAACAAACTACTTCTCTGCCGACAGCAGCACTTGGGTAGCAGAAAATAACACACAAGAAGGCGTTGAAGTGAATCAGACAGTTAGCCTATTTTTATCCATCACTGCGCCTGATGATGCGTGGTCGGGAACTATTGTTACTGTGATTCTAGATCTGTACTCGGAAGAACTTTACGTTACTAATGTGAGTGTAACATTATCTGTTCAACAAATATCTGGCTGGCGATTAAATTTGTCAGAAACTAATCTAATAATTCATCCTGATGGTCAAAATCTCACTTTAAACGTTGAACATCTTGGTAACCTCGCTCGCCAGCCGTGGTATAGCAAAGCAGGGGATGGGTGGAATATTTCAGTACCACAAAACGGTGTCGAGGTTCAACCTTTTGGCAACTCTACTGTTACCATATTCGTCACACCACCTGATGATTCAGTCGCAGGAGAAGTTGGTGTCTTGAGGCTGAGAGTTTCTGACGGTGATGGCTCCGGTCAAACCATTCAGGAAGTCCCGGTTAGGGTTGGAAGTTCACCTAGTATTGACCTGTATTCCAAAGGACATTGGTTCGTCAATTCATCTGCTGCAAGTTTCCCAACCGCCTGGGTTGAAAACACCGGCAACGACCTAGCAGTACTCACATTATCAGTGTCAGGTTTACCACCGGGTTGGGCGGCCTCCCATCCAGACTCAATGATAATTTCTCCAAATCAAGTAATAGGTCTACCAATTAGCCTAATTGCTGATGATTCATGGGATAATACCTCTATTGAGATTATGATAGATGTTACACATCCAACAATCGGTACCCAATCATTATCGCTCACAGTAAAGGCATCGGATTTTGCCTTTACTGCATCTCCAGTAATCTCAGGAGTAGTCGATGATATAGCCTCAGTTTCGGTTACCAACACCGAAATATTGGCACCAACCGACGTGCAAAGCGGAGACTCGGAACTACTGATAACCATACCAGTTCTAAAGCAAAATATTACGCTAACTTCGCTTGATGCCGAAACAGAATATTTTGTCCATTCAGCGGGTTATAGTTTGCCACAATATAGTGCGAGTTGCAGTTTCGTGTCCTCAGCAATGAGCGATTTAGGGATAAAAACCATCGCTGAAAAAATCGCAAGTTGCACAATCAACGCTCCATTGGATGAGAGATTTACCGGCACCGTGGTTTTACTAACCAATCAAGGCACTGCTGTAGAGCTTGAACGAAATCAGTTTGATGTGTCAAAGGGCAATACTGAGGTAATTGAAGTAAATACTACAGGATGGCTACCACCCGCAGGTGAGATTACCCTCAAACTATACATTATCGACTCCTTTGGCAGGGAAATAACTGCCAAAGAAACTGATGTTGTTGCCAGGGCGAGTGGCTGGAACATCGGAATAAGCGAGTTTACCGCAAATGGTGATATTGAGATAGGAATCACTCGGTTATCATATCAGCGGCTTGCAGGTGTCACCTGTGCGATAAACGTTGATTCTCCTGATAACTCTTGGAGCCAGTCATTAATTATCGATATTGCCGGTTCAACATATGCTAGGACCTACGTCATCAATGACCCAGGAGTTTTTGCTAATGATGATTTAATCAGAGCTGAATTAAGGTGCGCATCACCTTATGACATCGACGATAATGCAGAAGATGATAATGCTCAAGCATATTACAAGAAAGCAAGCGCTGAAATTATCCAAAGCTCTGAATTGATTTATGGGTTTTTGACCATTGTTCTAGCACTAGGAATTGCCTATTTTACTGGGTTTTTATCCACAACTGAGAGCAAACCTAGACCGAAGAAGGCGGCCAAATCTGCAACCAAAGAAATTGATGAAGCAGAAGAAAAAGAGACCATTGATGAAATCATTGATGATGAAATTGATGACTTTAGTATTGAATTTGAAAAAGATGATGCGGTAATTGAGATACTTGACGAAGATGAGCCAGTTGCTGAACAAAGAGAGACAATCGATGATTCCACTGCATCAGGTCGTTTAGCATCACTTCGGGATGAAATGCAAGATGATGATAAACCGCTGGACACCCGACCATTATCCGATCGAATGGCTGATTTTTTCAAAGACTAATTGCAAGGTATTAATTCAGTTGACCTACTGCCGTCGACATGGACCTAGATCAAGTCAATGGGACTACCACTGCATTCTACACTCTTCATTCATGTGATGGCGATCTCGCCTTAGAAATCTCAGAAATACTGCGACAAAGCGACAAAGAGAAAGTGCGTTTATGGCAGTTGCTTGTCAGTGAGCGTCCAACACTAAGATCACGGCTTGTTGAGCAGGGGTTGGAGGAACCTGCAGACTATGGAAAAATTTCCTGGGATGAAACAATGATATTGTTTCTTTGCTCAATAAATATTGACGATGAAGGTAAGCCAATGGCAATTGGTGAAAGCTTAAAACGCGAACGATTCGGTCGGTTTCCTTACGGCGACGGATCTCTTGTCAAGTATCTAATAGAATTCCTCAGACCAAATACGCGAATCAAAAACTCAAATCAAATATTATCAAAGATACTAGATTTACTCAAAAAACTAACATCATTTAATCACGCTGGCGATTACAGTTCACCAAGATTTGCCGGTGGCAGCGGTGGCATGAGTATTCTTGGCTTCCTCAATTTATCCGAGGTTACAGAAATGCGAAAATTGTTTGCCGGTAGAAACTGGTCTGTCGCCTCCGACGAGCCATTGGATGGTGGTGTGAGGGATGCTATCAAACACCTATTAGCGATGCTGAGAGCAGCAGAGAGACTCGACTCAGGGGTCATGCTAAGGTCGCATGCCTAACTAAAATTTCTCCGATGTTAATCGCTCGTACATAGAAGCGTATAATTCAGCAGTTTGGTCAATCACATTTTGCGGCAACTCGGGAATTGGCGGATCTTTTGTTCCAGCATCCCTTGCTTGCTTCAATTCTGCTTGATGGCCGGTTTCGATATAGTGTGTTCGAACAAACTCCTTTGAAAGCTCGATACACTCACCGTTTTCATATGCAGCAGCATCCCACCAACGGTCCTCATCTAGGGTGCCAAATGTATCGACCAATACTACCTTACGATTTGGTCCTAGGGCGAATTCCTTCTTCCCGTCGACGTGAATTAGCCCATTCTTTGCAGCCTCTCGCTCAATAAGCGCATCAACTTTTAGCACTACTTCGAAGATGGCATTAAGTTCCTCTTCTGTTATGTTAGAGATTTCTAATGCTTCCTCTGTGGTGATATTTCGGTCAAATTTCTCAAACTTTGTTGTAACTTCTAAAAACGGCTTATTCAATTTTGTACCATATTCACAGTCAGCAGCGACTCCCAACTGCTCGGGGGATAACTCGCCACGCTGGAATCTTCGCCATGCGGACCCTGACAAGTAATGACGGCAGATAAATTCTAGCGGCACGAACACCCATTCCATATCCCTAGGTATTGCACCGGGTTCCTTAATCACCTCAACTTTCCTAACAAGGCAACGATCTGTGGCATTTACCTCAACAAGGTGGGTACCACAAATACCCTCCTCTTCGATTAACTTGAACCAATGAGCTGTTGTTCTGTTCAATGATTCACCTTTTCTCGGTATCAATGAAGGTATGATTTGATCAAAAACTGATATCTGATTGGTAAATCTAAACTCTAAGATATCTGGGTCATCAGTTGACCAAACTTGTTTTACTTTGCCTTGATATAGCATC
>DAUW01000052.1 GCA_002505355.1 Euryarchaeota archaeon UBA229
ACCACCGTAATCACCGCCCATGTAATCACCGCCCATACCGTCACCCATGTGATCACCATCATAGGCACTAACATCAACTTCGCCCAAAGACTCAGGAAGATTATCCAACATACCCTCAGCCAGCATAACTGGGTTTTGAACGGGAATTATGTGACCTCCAATCGCAAACATATCCTGTCCGTCATTGTTCTCAATACGAGCCTCCCAGCCCATATCATCTTCGTTATACCAATTCTCTATGTGGAACGAACCGAGCGTCTGACCATTGACGTCAGTGATTAGTCCCGGCGCATTAGGATCAGCCGAAACAGTGACGCTAAGAGAGCTCACATTCCCAACCACTTCTTCAATTTGATCTCTGAAGTAATTGAACGATTCACCAACTAATTCATTATTGGCTAAATACATCGAAAGTGGTTGTGAGTCGCCACCAACGAGCCTTTGCGCCACAACTTGCCATGAAGCATCATAGAGTACTTCCATGTCACCTTCACGTACCAAAGTACCCTCATGCCGATCATCAATGTCGCCATTTGGTTGCTCAAATTCAGAATAATACCTGATTTCTACGCGCTCATTTTCCCAAGTGTTATTGCTATTGAAATGTGCGAACGATTCCCAAGAATTTGAACCATAATCTACTGCTGTTATGTCTTCCCAATCAAACAGCGCGTCATTATTAGGATTAAGATCTGCCCAAACTTCCGCATCCGTCTCTTCAGCATCCATTCTAAAAGAGCTTCGCACACCTTGTTCATCGAGAACTTCGTTGCCATCATCATCGATAATGTATCGCAGCCCTCCACCCGCTTCGGCTATTCTGTCGCCAGTTTCCGGATCTCTGAAATTATAGTTAAAATCGTGGCTTATGTAATCGTATCCGCCCATTTCCCACTCGTTGGAACTTTGCCAAACGTTAATTTCCGCCAACATCACACCCGCGTCATCGAATACGAAAACTTCGTAACCATCTGTAGAAAATGATAGTGTTGAGGGATCAGACAATTCAGCAGGTAAATAGTCAGATATCGAAGACCATGACTCTTCTAAATTAACAAAATCCCCGCTGATTGAATCAAAGTCCTGTAGTGAGTCAAGATTAGCGACCTGGCCGATTTCCTCCCAGTATTGGTTGCGAATCTGATAAAATCCACCCTCTTCTTCTACAACACCGAGAAACTCGTACCATTCCCCGCCGTACTCACCTTCAACTTTCCTGAAATATTCAACACGCGTTGACGAGTGTGTCTCTTCCTGATCACGAAGAGGAGAAACCGGTTCAGTTTCTGATCTCGTTCCGACGTTAATTTGATCAACATCATCCCAAGTAAACCCAAGCGTTTCTAACTGGGCATCAGTCAGTGTTTCCGGCAAGTCATAAAGCTCTTGAAAAGCCGCCCAAGCAGCCGTTCCACCCGGCGCGTCAACATTCTTGAACAGCGAATAAGAGACGAATGTGCCTTCTTCAGTGATTATTGGCGTCTCTAAAAGCTCACCATCCTGTTCTATTAACGTATCTATCTCGGTCTCGTATCTACCAATATTGTTCCAATCAGCATCATTAAAATTAAACGAGATACTTTCATCTTTTTCTTTGTATTCTATACCGTCTCGAAACTTATAGTTTTCGCGTTCGTGGGTCCATACGTCGACGCGACCAATCATAGATCCACTAGCATCGTAAACGAGTATATTTTCGTACTCACCTACTGAAAATGTTAATTCATCTTCATCAACCTCTGGCTGAAATTCCGCAGGCATATAATCTTTAACGGCGAGCCACGCCTCCTGAAAACCAGGGAACAACTCTTCAATTTCCTCGACAGATTGTCCATCGCCGTCTAAAAGGCGGCCAAGTAAATTCCAGTTACTGTCATAGACTTCAACAAAACCATCTCTAGTTTCTGCCCGTCCAAGAAACTCGACATAGGTGCCGCCATCGTCCATTTCAACTTCTTGAAAAAATTCAACACTTGTGCTGTCTTCTGTCCAAGGCTCAAACCAATCATCTTCGGGACGGTGCGGTGCGATACCCTCGGCAGATCGGCTCTGAACTCTTAACTCTGAAATATTTGCAAAATCGTCGCCAAGCAGACCTTCAACGCCTGCGTTTAAATCTGAAAGCGCCAAAGTGACTGCATCTGGATCATTGACAGTTGATCCGCTTTGCGAGCTTGTTTCGATTAATACATAACTGCCATCTTCTTCAGTCCTGTATCGTTCCCAGCTTCCAGAATTTGCTAAGCTATTCCATTCTGTATCATGGAAGTGAAAACCTTTATCGATGTTTTTATATTCTGTTCCATCCCAACTCGTCCAGTAATGCTCTCCCCCCCAATGGTTGATGGTGCTCATCAATTCTCCATCAGCAAAAGCATAAATGTGCCAATCGTCCATGGTAAAGCCAACATTTTCACCACTAAGCGCAGCGGGCAAACTATCAACGACTGACGAAAATGCGTCCGCAAAGCCACTAACTTCAGCGTCAACCTCTTCTAAGGTTAGCAACGCACTTGCATCGGCTATCTTTGCGATCGTGTTCCAGTTACTATCGCGAACTTCAACGAAACCATCTCGAGTCTCTACTGTTCCTAGGAAATTGTACCAGGTCCAAGTGTAGTCACCCTCACCTTCAACAACTTCTTCAAAGTATTCAATCCGTGTATCTTGCCGCGTTTCTTCCTCATCACGAAATTCATTTTGCAACCACGTTATATCATTTATACCGATAGTTATTTGGGCAACATCATCCCATGTAAATCCAAGAGCTGTGGACTGCTCATCTGTCAGAGTAGGAAGCCCATAAGTTTCTCCAAAAGCAGCCCACTCTGTTCCACCCTCATCAAGATCATCCTGACGAATCGAATACGAAGTATACGTAGACGTCTCATCTGCAATAGGTGTCTCAAGAACCTCACCATCTTGCTCAATATAACTTCTTTCTGAAACTTCGTAACGCCCAATGTTATTCCAGTCTGAGTCATTGAAATTAAAGCTGGTTCTATCGGTTTGAACAGTAAACTCGTTCCCATCATGATAGTTATTATAGGTATAGTCATCTTCCCATATACCAACGCGTCCAATCATCTGGCCATTGGCATCAAAAACAATCACTTCATCCCACTCACCAATGGTAAATTTTAGGTCTTGACCAGGGTCTGGACGAAACTCAGAGGGCGTAAAGTCTTGAACCGCCGCCCAAGCAGCAGCAAAACCTGGATACTCGGCTTCGATGTCATCGGCACTTAAGCCATCACCATCAACAAGCCGTGCTATACGGTTCCAATCCGCATCATAAACCTCGATAAAACCGTCACGGGTTTCTATACTAGCGAGCCGAACAGTCCAGTCACCGCTTTCATGATCCTGCATGAGCTCAGTTCTGGTGTTCGAGTCCTCCCAGGCCTCAAAATATTCATCGCGAAGATCATGATCTAAAGCCTGCCAAGAATGACTGTCCTGACGAATTTCCGTAATCGCAGCGAGGTCGTCATCACTAAATAGACCCTTCACGCCCTCATTTAGACCCTCAACGATTGCCGCCACATCATCCGGTGTTGATACAGAATAGCCACTGTGGCTGCCCGTTTCATCGAGAACGTCATCGCCATCTTCTACAACTATGTAACGTTCGAAACTTCCTGCACTTGCTAAATTATTCCAATCTGCGTCGTGGAAATTATAGTGCGTATCTTCATTTCTGTACTCGGTGCCATCCCAGCCTGTCCAGCTATGTTCGCCGTTCCAAAAATTGATATTACTTACTAATTCTCCAGCTGCACTAAATGCATATATATGCCAGTCATCTGATGTGAAACGCACGCCTTCGTCACGAAGGCTCGCAGGCAAGAATTCGCCAACAGCATCCCAAGCATCTTGAAAACCAGCATTTGTCGCAGCAATTTCTTCAAGAGTTTTTGCTGCCGAAACATCAATTGCGCGGAAAACTTCATTCCAATTGCTGTCACGAACTTCAATAAAGCCATCACGCATTTCAACTGTGCCAAGGAAGTTATAGTACGTCCAAGTATTGTCACCTTCACCTTCCGTGACTGCCTCGAAATACTCTATTCGTGTATCCTCACCAACTTCCTCAACTTCTCTAAATTGGTTAGCCTGCCGAGTTATTTGATTTTCGCCTATTGAAACTTTGTCGACACTGTCCCACGTCATACCTAAGGCTGTTTCAACGGTTTCCTTAGTGTCATCAGACAAGTTTGGTAGATAATAACTATCTCCCAACGCTGCCCATGCAGCATTGGAGGCGTCATCCGAGGTAACAGAATATGACGTGAATACAGTCGTCTCATCATCAAATGACTCGGCTAGCGCCACATCATCTAAGTGTGTATAATCACGATCACTCGTCTCATATCGACCAATGTCATTCCAGTCAGCATCGTTGAAATTAAATCCAGTGCTGGTGTTTGTTATCGTATATTCTTCACCGTCCTCATATCTGGACCATGAGTTTTCGTAATCCCATGAGTGAACACGGCCAATCATGGCGCCCGCACCATCAAATACGATAATATTACCCCAATCATCAATTGAGAATTTTAAATTGCTCTCATCGACTTCTGGCTCAAACTCGGACGGCAAATATTCTTTTACTGCGTTCCATGCCTCCTGAAAGCCAGCGTACTCCGCCTCAATATCTTCTACGGATAATCCATCACCGTCTAGTATTCTAGCTAATGTTTGCCAATTATCATCGCGTATCTCAATGAACCCGTCCCTAAGCTCAAGCGAACCGAGAAACTCGTGATTTTCGCCACGCAGCTCAATTCTTTCATTGGAGTCGGACCATTCCTCGAAATACTCATCACGCAGTTCATGATCCAAACCCTGCCAGGCAGAACTTGAAAGATGAACTTCTGTAATGTCAGCAACTTCAACTTCTAAATGCTCTGAAATACTTTCGGCATAATCTGCTAAGTTTTCAGAAATTACATCAGCATCCTCTGAGGAAAACCCCAAATGTGTCCCCGTTTCATCAAGAACTGGCGTATCAAGGACATTTCCTTCGCTGTCAGCAGTAATATATCTTTCATATGATCCCGCATTACCAATATGGTTCCAGTCAGCATCATGAAAGTTGTAATGATAATCCTTATTATTGTAGACTGTACCATCCCAGCCGGTCCAGTCGTGCTCACCACTCCATGAATTTACTCGAAGAAGAACCGCATTGCTGTTTCCCAGTACAACAATTTGGTTATCGCCCGCGGAGGCAAATGTTAATGTATGGCCATCTGTAATTCCCGCCAAATCACTCGAAATTAGACCCCAAGCAGTTTGGAAAGACTCCTCACTATCCTCAAGGGTGAAGAGGTCGTCATATAGCTTCGTGACCGTTTCGCTTTCATAATTAAAATTTTCATCGTATTCGATGACATATTCCCGTCCAGCATCTTGATACGTGGCCTCATAACCTTCAAGATTACCATCGGCATCAAACGTTTCTTCTAAGGTGATGTTTGGTTCTAAATCATCATTTTCCATAATTATATCCTCCGACCTGGGTGTCGTTATACAATATCAAGTTCAGTTATAGTTGTGGTGTTACCTGCTAAGTCAGTAACATCAAAATCTGTAATGTCTATCGTTCCAGCAGAAACTTCAGTGGATGTTATTTTAAAGGTTATGTTGCCACTATCTTGGTTTGTGATTGTTGCATCGGCCGCTACAGAGTCAAGGCTTTGCAAGGCAGCCGTCAAGTCTGTAATGGAAGTTGCGTCAATTTGCTCATTAAAGGCAATCACAAGCTCGTCCGAAATCCATGTCGCAACAGTCAACTGCGGCGACGTTGTATCTATCACGTGAGACGTAATATCATCAAAGTCAGATATTGTTAAATCAGTGGCAACCGCGTTACCTGATACATCCGTTATATCGGGAGTATAAGAAACGATCGATAACTCAAGTGTGTCATCATCGCCATCATCGCCAAATGTATCTAGATCGTCCGAAGCAATCACATAATCACCCGTTAATGTGGTTGAATCGCTGTGGCTTAAGGTAACGCTCGCTCCATTACTAAGCGTAAGGACAAGCTCACCATCAGTTCCTCCCATATTTTCTGAAACGGTTGCTGATAAAGTAATTGTGTCGCCAACCCCCAACAAGTCTCCATCACTTGTTGCTGAGGTAATAGTATCAATACTTGGCGCTGTCTCGTCAGCCAACGTAACCTCTGCATTCGCAACAGGACTAGCAATACCTGTTGACACATTTCCTGCGGTATCAGACAAAAAGCCAATAGCCACGTCAATTGCATCAGCAATTCCATCCGTGGCATCAGTGCCTCCAAAATCTTCTCTTCCATGAAGATCTGTCTGCGCATCTGAGGTTAGAGTTAAAGTCAGTGTCGTAGCGTCTGTCACCACAATAGAGGCAAAATCATCAGCAGCAAAAACTTTTGGAGCAGCACCTGAACCATTAATGTCCCAGCTTAATTTAGTCGCATCGACGACGCTCGAAGCATCACCATCCTCAGCTGGGTCTGCTGTGTCATCAAATGGTGTTATACCCAAGGTGTCAAAGTTAGTTCCACTCAGTGCTAAAACACCAGTTGATGCATTGTAGGTATGACCAGTCGCCGCTATTGTTGCCTCTGGAGGGGTGGTATCAATAACATGAGCAGTAATACTGTCAAAGTCTGCTATCGTGGTATCACCCGCGAGTGCGTTACCAGAAATATCCAGAGATGTTCCCACGTTGTAAGCTGCAATTGACAACGGACTATCACCATTCGCCTCATCGTCACTTTCCTCAATAATATAATCGCCAGTCATAGCATCGGCGTCATCAGCCACTCTAGTAAGTGCCACGGTTGCGCCGTTACTCAAAGTAATAGTCATTTCCGACTCGTCTTTCAGATCCTCTGATATTGCTGCTGTGAACGTAATGGTGTCCCCAGCGCCCAAGATATCTCCATCAGAAGTTGCAGATGTTATTTCTGTGATTGTGGGTGCGGTCGTGTCAGCTAGGGTAACCTCAGCATTTGCAACCGGATTTGCCAGCCCAGTAGACTCATTACCGGCCGTATCCGTGACAAACCCAGTGGCAATGTCGATTGCGTCGGCCGTTCCACCCGTTGCGTCAGTACCTCCAAATCCTGCCAACGCGTGAAGAGATGTTTGGGCGTCTGCGGTCAACGTAATTGTTAGAGTGTTTGCATCTGTCAGCACGATGCTTTCGGCAGCGTCTTCAGCCATTTGCAATGTGGTAGTTTCACCGGCATCTACATCCCAGGTAAGCTTCGTCATATCAACAACACTCGAGGCATCACCGTCAACACCTCCATCAGTGTCTTCCACAGCTATTCCGAGTGTATCAAGCTGTGAGCCTGCCAAGGTTAGTACACCAGTAGAAGCATCGTAGGAGTGACCCGTAGCACTAATACTCGCAGTTGGTGCTGTCGCGTCGATTGCGACAGTCTCTAACCCATCTGTCAAACTATCACTAACCATGTCCTCACCATCCGGAAGAGCATTACCAGCAATATCAAGAACCGTATTCGACTGAGCCAACTGCACCGAAAGGTCACCCACAGCTACATCCTCATCTGCCGCAACGGTATATTGACCAACAAGTTGGGTGGCATCATCAGCATTCACCGTGAAAGAAACTACGGCGTCGTTAGTCAAAAGAAGCGTGAGTTCCGAAGATGGGTTGAGCTCCTCAGACATTTGCAATGTAATGTCAATCTCGCCTCCTATCCCAAATAGGGCAACATCGCTTGGCGAAATCGAAATTTCATTGATGACAGGCGGGTCTGTTTCAAGAGTTATTGCCGCATTAGATAAAGGACTTTCTTCTGAGGACACGTTGCCCGCGGCATCCTTTAAAAAACCTGCAGCCACATCGATAACGTCTGCCGTTCCTCCAGTCGCCGTCGCACCGCCAAACCCATCCAGCGCATGAAGATTACTTTTTGCGTCAGACGTTAACGTAATTGTGAGCGTGCTTGCGTCATCTGCAGTGGCGGTAGCAATATCGTCTTCAGTAAAGGTCAAAGTAATTGCATCGCCCCCATCGACATCCCATGTCATTTTTGTAAAATCTAGAATGCCCTTCACGCTCTCACCCGCGTTAACACCAACAGTTAGCAAATTAGAGCCAGACAATGTAATGACCCCAGTTGTTGCATCATATGCATGGCCGGAATTATCCAAAGAAGCCGTTGGTGCTGTCGCATCCACAATCAGGCCATCACCCGATCCAATTTCTATTGTTTCACTACCAGAAATAAGTGGAGCTGGCGCGCTCGTAGGATCATAATTTGCCTCAACGACGTCACCTGAGTTATAGCTCGCAACGGATAAAACTGTGTCTGCCTCGGTATCATCGCCCGCCTCCACAGTATAAGTTCCCGTAAATTTGTTAGCTGTTTCCGCATCTCTCGTCATGGTTACAACAGCGTCGTTGGAAAGCGTTATAGCGAATGACGAATCTTCATTAACAGCTTCACTCGTTCGAGCCTCAATGACAATTTCGTCATCTAAGCCAATATAACCCTCGGAAGTTGAGTCTGAAGCTATCGCGATAGAAGTAATTGACGGCGCACTGTTTACACTTGATACACCCACTGTGTAAGTTTTTGTAGCAATTGCTCCGTCAGAGTCCGTCGCAATAACGTCGATTGTATATGAACTCTTAGCCGAAAAGTCAGTTATGTAAGCTTCGCCTTCCTTCAAACTCAAAACGTTACCATCAATAACAAATGAATCATTATCATTGGAGTCAGAGGCAGCCGCAAGTGTAAAAGGAACGCTTTCATCTACGTCATCAGTAGCAATTAAATTCGCAACAAATTGCCCATCGGCTCCATCCGAAAGCGTCACGAGATCATCATTTTCTACGGTGATGGTAGGTTCATTGTTGGCACCAGTAATATTAACAGTTAAAGTTGTTGAAGCTGTTTCACCACTTAAGTCCGTCACCGTAACGGTATAGGTATCAGACTCCTCTGCCCCCTCCAAAAGTGCGTCAATCGCGCTTTCGTTGGGCGTTATCACATATGACCGCTCACTTGAATTGATGGTTAATGTTGTGTAGGTTCCATCGATGCTAAAAGTACCATCCCCGTTGTTTACAGCTCCATCACCTAAAGTAAGCGTAAGGGACTCTGCGACAAATGGGGTGTCAGGGTCAGAAACATTAAACGTGCCTGAGAGATTTTCTGAAGTGTTATCCGCACCATCAGCACCCTCTGTAATTGTTGCGGCTGTTGGCTCCGAAATCTCAGGAGCGTCATTAACGTTGGCTACATTTACAGTATAGGAATTATCGCTTGTTCCACCATCAGAGTCTGTGGCCGTTAGAGTAATTGTATTTGAGCCAACATCGCCGCTTGTAGGCGTACCCGAGACTGTGTTGGTTTCCGCGTCAAACTCAACCCAATCGGGAGCGCTTTTCAAGGTAATAGTCAGTTCGGAGGTTTCATGGTCCACATCACTTGCGGTAATTACTTGCGAGTATTCTTCCCCTTGTGTGCCATCAGTTTCAACTTCAGTAAAACTTATTGTAGGAGCATCATTTACATTGGTTACGGTTAGTGTGAATGTTTGATTTCCCGACAGCCCAGTATCATCCGTAAAACGGATGGTAATTTCCTCCTCGCCAACATCATCATTATCTGGCGTACCAGAAAGAACACCACCCGTAGAGGTCGAAAAGTTAAAATCCAGCCATGACGGCAAGTCACCAACGATTTCCATATTGGTGATTGTATCCCCTTCAGGATCAAATGCCTGAATGGTATAGGTAAACTCTGCATCCTCTGCAGTTGATGTGGAACTTTCTGAAAGCTCAGGGGCCTCAGCCACATTGACAGACTGAATTTCTAATTTTTGGATAGCAGACTTACCACCATCGTCAATGCCCTTCACATATACCGTGTAAACACCACCTTCGTGATCAGTACTTTCAAAGTCTAGTTCCTCACCTTCTTTCACAGCAAGAATATTTCCTGAAACGATCTCGAAGAGGGCCCCGTCAGCTTCTGAGGCAATAACTTCAAAGGATGGCGCACTGTTAGAGTCCTCCCCGTCGGAAAGCGTTAGAGACCCAATCGAATAATCCTCCAGTGGACCCTCATTTACCTCCGCACTACTCAGCACAACACCAGTCGGCGCCGAATTGGCTGCGCTGGCCGCAAAGGCATCTTCGCTAGTAAATGAAATATCGTCTGCGTCGCCAGAAGCAACTGCAGTAGCAATTTGATCAGATAATAGTTTTGCAGAGGAAAATGTGTTGACAACTGTCGTCAGGGCAGCACTCGCATCTGCGTCGTCTGAACCGAAAGCTGTTAAATCGGTATCTTCAGGAATGGCATCGATTGCAGAGTTCACAACCTGAATTGATCGAGCAATCTCGTCTTCCAAGGCATCGATTGCACCAGTCGCTATTCCTTCGTTGGTTAATTCAGTTTTAAAACTGTCCTGCAGAGCAGCGATGTCATTATCTGGGTCAGCCAGACTGTTAGGCGCCAAATCAAGTGTGCCTGACGTGTTAACCTTATTCTCAATAACCGACACCAAAGCACCAACAGCCGCAGCGGCCGCATCTGCGCCGCTCGCACCAACGGTTTCTGCCGCACTAGAAAGTGTCTCCAAAGTCGTTACAATCTGCATTGAGACTTTTTCAGCCTTCAAGGCGGTCTCAGCATCTGTCGTATCGAAGGGATTAAATTCTAAAAGATCAACTCCCTCTAAACCTAAAGCCGTTGCGACATCCGCTGGTGTTAAGCCACCCTGCTCGATGAGCGTTGTTATGGGCGTCACCACTCCCGACCCTTCAGGAGCCGTTAAGGTAAAACCCCCTGCAGGCTGAAGATCTGAGGCGTCGGGATCCTCGCCTCCATAATTTATGACTGTGGTATCCGTCGACTCAACAACAATTCTATAAGACGCGCCAGCTCCAAGACTAGAAGTGTCTACTGTAAAATCACCAAGAGCATCTGTTAAGCCGTTGTTATCTGCAAGTATATCACCATCAGCTGCATTGTATACTCCATTAAAATCTCCATTCGCATCGGCGACATCCAAGAAAACTCGAGCGCCAAAAAGGGGTCCGTTGATCGCTGTACCATTTATAAGAGCGGATAATGCACCGCCACCTCCGCCACAAGCAGACAGAACTAACAAAGAAAGCGGGCTGGCGATTTGTATGCGTCTTATATTCATGGATCCCCCCATACATTTTAAACGCCGGTAGCATTTTCTTACGGCGCTTTATTTTGTTATCTTAACAACCCCGAGTATCATTTTGATAGTTGCGGCCAGGATAGTCAAGCTTGTTTAAATTATATGTTACCTCAATTGCCTAAATTTAAAAGAAAAAATTTCATGCTCTGTAAAAAAATTTTACCCAAGTAAATTTTGCATTCACTTGGTAAAGCTTAGATTAAATATTGAGCTATTTATTTAACTAATTTTAAAACTAAATTGTATGGGACAGTATAAATATCTCTTGTCTTTTAGATGTGCTTTTGATCAGATGAAAAAATTATGGGCATTTTAAAAATGAAAAAAACCCCTACTCTCGAATCATATGAAATAAGCGAAATAATAGAAATGGCTTTGTCAGATCATGTAAGCTTTAACCAAATTCAAAAGCAACATGGTCTTCGAGAGGATGAAGTAAAAAAAATCATGAAAACAAACCTAAAGGCAGGTTCTTACAAAGCCTGGAGAAAAAGAGTTCGCGAATTTTCATCCAGAAGAGAACATTACAAATAAGGTGTTGGCATTTATTCTTTTTAAGTTTCCACCGAACCGGATTCTATAAATTCTTTATCGATCCCCGTTAGAGGCTGATCGTT
>DAUW01000068.1:0-125 GCA_002505355.1 Euryarchaeota archaeon UBA229
TTGGTCAAGTTTGACATTCATTTTTTCGCACCATCTGCCGTTTTCTTACGGACCACGTCGAATAAGTCCCCAACTAAACTGACGGAATCTCTAAGCGTACCCAGCATCTTGTCAATGACGTTTGG
>DAUW01000068.1:450-647 GCA_002505355.1 Euryarchaeota archaeon UBA229
TCCTCGAACTTTGCACGCACAATTTCTCGTAGCTCCTCTTCTATTCGGTGATGCTCATCGTCATCAATTTGGAAGATGTCTCGTAGATGGGCAAGAACTCGGAACTCGTCTCTCGATAATGATGCGTTAACAATTGCAATCTCAAACACTTTCGTGTATATTTCATGAGCCTTGCCATTATCAATTGGCTCTCCACC
>DAUW01000068.1:1005-1191 GCA_002505355.1 Euryarchaeota archaeon UBA229
TGGTAGATTTCTGAAGGCTCGTTTTCGTTCAAACCCAGTGCACTAGCTAATTTGATAATAAGGCGCTTCTCCTCTCTTGTCAGTACTTTATCGACCAACATCACAGAAATCGTGCTGTGAAAGGCCTCAAGAGTGTATGAGATAGGTTCGGACACAGCCATGCCATGCACTTACTATTATTGAATT
>DAUW01000068.1:1503-8202 GCA_002505355.1 Euryarchaeota archaeon UBA229
TACTATTATTGAATTAGTTGCTATCAAGAAATCAAGAAAATAGTGATTTTTCAACAAGAGGTTTCAATAATGATGTGCCGACAGGACTGTTTGTTCACATTCCATTCATGCCCCAGCCTCTGGCTGTGGTTTTGGTCTTGAGGGCTTTCCCTCATCCATTTGACCGGTCTGTGGACTATGAGGAATTCATATGTCAAAAAAACATAATAATCGAGGAGGCAACAACTCGAAAGGAAATAAAGCAATGAAATATATGGTCCGTGCAGACATAAAAGTCAACGGAACCGTACAAAGAAAGGACATCATCGGTGCAATAATGGGGCAAACCGAGGGCTTACTCGGTGACGAATTAGAGCTGAGAAAATTGCAGAGAACCGCAAGAATCGGTCACGTCGATGTAGAGATGGAAAATAAAGGTGGTAAGGTTCACGGATTAATTCTAATCCCAAGCAGTCTTGATAATGTTGAAACAGCAATTATTGCTTCATCATTGGAAACCATAGATAGAATTGGACCATGCACAGCAAAGATTGCGGTAATCGAGATACAAGATATCAGAGCAACTAAGCGCACTGTCGTGGTAGATCGCGCCAAAGAATTACTCCTCGACCTAGTTAACTCAGGCGAGGCGGCATCAAAGACAGTTATTGAAGAAGTACGCTCAGTTTTAACCGTCGGCACTGCCAAGCAATTCCACGGACTGACCTGTGGACCTAACATTGAATCATCTTCCTCACTAATTGTGGTTGAAGGACGAAACGATGTTAGAAACCTGCTCAACTGCGGCGTCAAAAATGCTATTTCAGCGGATGGTGCAGGGTCAATAAAACAAGAGTTAATCGATCTAGCTAATGGTAAAGAGACAGTAGTTTTGGCTATCGATGGCGACCGCGGTGGAGAAATGCTGTTCAGCCAATTGAATGAAATGATGAAGGTTGACTTTGTCGCACAAGCACCAGTAGGCCAAGAATGGGAATTATTACCACAAAAAACCGTGACAAAGTGCCTGTCGATGAAGGTCGAAGCGTCAAAATTTGCTCACCAAATTAAACAGAAGCAAGCCAAAGATGATGCCAAAGCTGGCGTAGAAGACAAGAACTGGGCAGAGGGCATGGATGAAACCTTTGAGAAGAAGGAAGCACCGAAAGAGGTTCAAGAATTATTCACTCACTTAGACGGATTGGCACCGAGAAAAGCAGTATTTGTTATGATGGATGGTACAGTCACCGACCC
Organism: Euryarchaeota archaeon UBA229; assembly: GCA_002505355.1. Taxonomy (GTDB): domain Archaea; phylum Thermoplasmatota; class Poseidoniia; order Poseidoniales; family Poseidoniaceae; genus MGIIa-L1. Next base: position 2,737 of record DAUW01000068.1, read on the forward strand.
AGTTGGCCCGAAGGACTTGGCGGCGAAAGCTAACGAAGCTGATGGCGCAATTGCCATTATATACAATGGTAGCATTAGTGATAAAACCCTCGACATAGCATCAGAAGCGGCCATTGAAACAGTTGTTGGCACAAAAGAAGGTAAAGGCTACGGCAAGCGCGATGACGTCCAGTCGTGGCTAGTTGAAGTTCACCGCTGATGTAAAAAAGCGACGAGCATATAATGAATCAATGCCGTTCTGCGGTAAATATGAGCGACGAGCCTGCGACATGGCCAGATGACGACGAAGATCCATTTGCTCCAGCAATGCCCGAGGCAAAACCCTCTGAAGAAGTGGTGGAGGAAGAAACTTCAACTGACGATGTCACGCAACCGAGTGATGTTGTTGATGAGTCGGTAGACTCAACAGATGTCACCGAACATGATAATCAGTGGACTTTACCAGTCAGAGTGTCACCAGTATTGGCAATGGCTGGTGAGGAGGTTTCGGAATACCCATTGAATGAGTCTTTAGACGGACGAAGAAATACCTCTCTTATTGTGAGCGACAACCTCCTCAGGATTATTCAAGTAACTTATGATAACGATGGTCAGCGCAGATTAAATGTTAAGGCCGTATTGAAAAATGAATTAACCGGTTTCTCTCATAGCCATAATGAATTGATGCACAAACATCAGTGGATGTGGCCAACGGCATTTTTTGTTGGACTAATTGCCTCGTTTGTACCTTTCATCGGATTTTTCGGCCAAACACTCCTAGCCGTAGGCATAATTGGATGGACTTACATGCATTTGGAGGTTCATAACCTAGAATTCTCAACCAGCGGCTCAAAACACAAAGTGACATTGACAGGCTATGGCTCAAATAGACCAAGATTCCGCGCCAGTATGGCATTAATCGGTCCGACCATCGCTAAGTACATGGATTCGGGCGTTCTTGATACTGAGTCGATTGAGCAGCTTCACGAATCTTTAACGACTCCAACTAAGCCTACTGCCCAAATACCTCCTGTCATAATTGGAGATGCACCCCTGCAACCAGATTTGGATAGTGAGCAGACAAACCTTCCCCAACCACCGCCACCGACGATGATTCCTCAAGGCCCCCCGGTCACAACCACAAATCCGCTTACGATAGATGAAAGCAGCACTGTAGTAGAGGGAGTAACCGCTGCATCATCTCAAGTACCGGCAGCGCCGAGACAAATACCACCAAATCCACTCCCTTCACCACCTATTCCAAGTGAGCTACCAGCACCAATGCCGCCGACTCCAACTGTACCACCGCTTCCGCCACCTCTGCCGCCAGCCACACTACCCCCGCCATTACCCCCAACTTCTATCATGACGCCACCACCGCCGGCCGGGTTTGATCGGGGCGAAATGCCGCTTGATGCACCTATGCCAGAAGCTCCTGAGGTGCCAGTCGAAGCTGCACCGATTGAGGAATCATTGTCCGATGATGAAAAAAATGAGCTCTTAGAAGAATTGCAGTAACTCTACGCAGCCACCACAACACCGCTTGCCGATTCAAGATTGAGTACATTGATCAGTGCTTCTACTTCATCAGCCAATTCTTCAATCGAGTCTAATGCGGGTAGTTCCTTTTCATCTTTTTGCAGCGGAACCTTAAACCCAGGACCAGGTATTCTATCAAGCGCCTTCCCAAGAATCTCAGAGTCCAAAATTAGGCTATTCTTTGACGCTTTATGTCTCGCCTCTAGCCGCATTTTTATCCAATCTTCATAGCGCTTCAGCCCATTTACTATATCCATTATCAATTCCTTTCGTCTTGAGTCATGTTCGTTTGATTGCGGTAACAGTCGTAATAGCAATCTCAACATCCGATCAACTCGAACATCTCTTGGTTCTATGCCGACTTCTTTAGCTAAGCTTCGGCGGATATCTTGAATTTGAACTGACGACTGAGCAGTACTATCATAATTTTCGCTAAGACCTAATTTATTCATCATAGTGTGTAAATGTTCGATGTCTGCAGAATCATTTGTAGTGATGGTTTTAGCAGTTAATTGGATTGGCTTTGAAATCTCAATGTCTTCAATAACTGGGGTCTGCTCATTAATCGGATCATGATTTTCTATCACTTCATTATCCGGCATAATCGCATCCTTTGTCGAGACTATTTGACTTACTTCAGGGGGCGGTAAACCTTCAACATCGTGTTCCATTGATTCAAGAATTGCTTCATGGGCGTCGCCAAGCGCATCAGCGGGCTGAATTACGTTGTTGTCGGGATCCGGGATGATTACAGATGAATCAGGCATCCACGGGGTAAAGCTAAACTCTTCATCTTCAATTGGCAAACTGGCAATTGCCTTCATCAGGTGTGGAATCTGTTCATTTATTTGCGCGAGGTTTAGCGGATTTTGCATCGCTTCTTGTATTTTTATGGCTCGCTCAACGTCGCGATTCCAAGGCATGCTAACCAATCTTCTGACGGTCGTCTGATAATTCATGACGTTTTTCCGGACGCTGGGAAGTAACTTAGCAACATGTAACGGGCTTTCAACAAGCATTGCTTGTAATTCATCAATATACCACCCAGCGGATTCGAAAAGAGTAATTTCTTCAGCAAGCTTAGTTTTTATCCTTTCAGCGATGTTGTCGCTTATCGTAACATTGCTTAACAAAGCGCTTTGATTCTCGGTGCCATATCGTCTTGCGTCACCAACGAAGTTCTCAAACTCCTGTAAATTCATATTATGAGATAGGGTATCGTCAGAAGCCTTACCCTCGGCAATCAACTCCATTAGCTCTTTTTCCAGCAAAATTCGATGCCGGGTATTTCTTCTCACAATTCGATCGATCATCAACCTAGTGTCATCTATTACATCGGCCTCAGCATCAATCTCACGCAAGAGGTTGATGCGTTTTTCAACTTCATCATTACCTCTAAACGAGATATCCAACTTTAGTAACTCTTCGATACATTCTATTCTATCTTGCCAAATGACCTCGTTAGTTTTGATTTGAGCCAGGCTGGTAATAGGGTGGGTGGATATTTGTTCATTCCATCCGTCTAACTCTAACCCGAGGGTTTGATATTTTTCAATTATCGAATAGCACTCAAGCTCAGCGTCCTTCCAACGCAATTCAAGGTCCTCAACAATTTCTGTTAACGCACCTGTTTGGTCTAAATATCCGATAAATTCTGCTGCTGTAGCAACGCCGCCCATCCTTTCACTCAAGAATTCATAACGCTCTACTAGAGCTAGATGACTATCAATTTCTTTCGCTAGTTCAGGCAAATTAGTCTCCCACTCAAACAAATCTTTAGCGGTGATGTTTCCAGACTGGAGAATTATTCCAGAGTCTTCCCATTCTGCGATTTTGAGCTTCACCGCTGAAAGGCGTTTTTTCAGTTCAAGTCCCATAGCGGAGATATCATTTGATAATTCAGTAATATCACTCTCATCAGCGGAGTTGAGTAGTTCTTTTCGCCGAGTTTCATACTGCTCTGCAAGTGTATCATCAAATTCTGAAATTTCGTCAATAATCTGTAATCTAATCATTTCATGGAAGCTGTGTAATTTTTGTTTCTGCCCGACTTCTTGCATCCCTTCAATAAGATTCATTTCACTGATATATCCAACATCATAACCCTCGCTTTCCAAAGCCACAACCGAGGAATATATTGCTCGCTTCTGGCGCGCCTCCCCCGCTTCAATATCACTTAGTTTAGCCTCAAGAGAAACCAACGATTGAGGGTCGCTCATTAAGGAAATTAACAGGTTTAGTTGAGGCTTAGAAGATTCATCTAGCGCATCACACCGGGCTAAAATTAGCAGCCTCTGTTCCTCCAACATAGCGGCCATCCAAATGTCTCTAGAGTCATCCAAAACCAACTCCCAACGGCGATGTTGTTTTGCCCACTCAAGATATCTCTCAGCAATCGCTTGATAATTCAACGGGTTGTTGAGCGCTTCAATCCAGTCAGCAAATAACCCATCGGATAAATCAAGACGTGCTAACCATTCATGACTCATTCTAGCGATTAAGTGTTCACTCGAGTCAACGAGATATTCGACGTGGTTTATGGCTTCAGTTGCATTATCATTGTTCGAATGTAAATAATCGGCGATCCCATCGGTCTCCCAGCCGGCGTCTTTCCACTCATCTAGATAGATATCAAACCAATTATCTTTGGTTCCGTCGATAATATCCGTCGTCATGACTTGACCTATCCAAGCGTGGTAGATGATAGTCTTTCAATGTGAGTCTTTCAACGAGGATATATCGACTATTTTTAGCAAAATTAGCGTATTCGGCCGTTGTCATTAGGGTGCAAAAAACCATTGCTGGCCTTTGCTAGAGCCGGAGAGCATAAAGAGGCAGACTAGACTCGATTCGCATGGAACCTATTACTGCCTTATTTGGGATTGCCTGCTTGGGAGCAGGTGGGGGCGTGGGATACTGGCTAAAACGGAATCACGAGAGATTACAAAAACTGAACGATTTAAACATCGTATTGCAAGAATCACAGAGTGCTCACTTTACTCATCTAAATAACCAAGTCGCCGATGTCAATACCAGACTAGCATCGCTAAACAGCATGGTAGACGCGCTGCGGGCAACAAAACCTGACCTTGATGGAGCACTAAAAGCCTACAATACCATCACCCATCTCGAGCAATTGGGACAACTGGGAGAATCTATCGATGATGTTCAACAATTCAACAGTGCACTTTCGTCATTAGAAACCCTAGTCTCATCCATCTCAGTTGAGAGTGAAATTGGGTCCACAGAATTACTTAGTCAAACCAGTTCAAACATGATCATGAGATTGATAGAAATCTTTGATGACCACCAAATGAATGTCAGCAACCTAGGTCTTAAGCCCGTATCAGCGCACAAACTGGGCCACGCCACTTTGAGTCTACGCCGCTATGACTGGGCAGAGACATGTTTTGGTATCGCCTATGCATCATCACCAGGTAACGCTAACGTTTTGGAAGCGCTAGAATTCATTGCGATTGAACGCGGTGATGAGGTGCTCAGAAGGCACTGGCTAGAGGCTAGAATGACCGTCAATCCAGATAATCCGGATTTACTAAGAGCGCATGCGCACTTATTGGCAAAAATGGGTGATATGGAGGCAGAGAGGGATGTTTTGCGTCTTGAAGCCTTGGGACTTGATACGCCAGCAGATCGCTCATTGCTTTCTGGTTTGAGGGCTCGTGCAGGATCTCGCTCAGAAGCTCTTGAAGCGATTGAACAAGCACTTGCTGAAGACCCAAACCAATCAAATGACTGGTTATCATATGCCAATCTATTGTATCAGGAAGGGGAGGCAACCAAGGCGTTGGAAGCCGCTAGTAAGTGCCTCGATCTTGACCGTCAAAATGGCGGAGCATGGGCATTGACTGCAACAATACTAGCTCCGAAACAAAATCGACTGAAGGAGGCGCTCAAAGCTGCTATTCATGCGGTAGCACTAGACTCAGG
>DAUW01000037.1 GCA_002505355.1 Euryarchaeota archaeon UBA229
TCACTCTTGCTTTTCCCATGTGGCGTGATTACTTTAGCGAGGCCTTGGTCATGGTTCAGTACTACCGAAGATATTCGTGATCCTGTTGTGAAAGTAAGGCTTGGTATTGTAGCAGGAATTGCATTAATTGCAGTAATCTCCTTTGGTTGGCCCGCCTTGCTTGTTATAGGAATAGCCTTGATTATCTATGCGGTAGCAAGATGGACGAATGGATAAGACCTACCCGAATACCCATTGCAATTCCATTAGTTTGCTCAGTTATATTGCATGGTGTTTATCATTAAATCTTGTGTACACAAGCTGACAAGTTATTCATTTCACATGATATGATTAAATTACATCGATGTATTTTTGCTTATAATTCTGCCCAGTAACGCTTTCTGGTCAAGATTTAAGGAATTTTGCGGTGTCTTCTGCAGCCACTTCAAACAGCGTTTTCCCGTTCGGTGCGAAGCAGTGACCTGAATCGAGATTCTTGATAGTGCATGAGTTGGGGTTGAAAATATTGTTCAAATCAGCGAGTTTATTGACATCACATATTTTATCCGTTGTTCCCGCAAGAACAAGCACAGGATTAGGTAGTGCCTCTAGTTTTGTCTTGTTATCCTCAAGGAATGATTTTGTTGGTGTACAATCGTCATAAAGTTGATCATAAAAATTCATCCAATGACTCTCAGGATATAGGTCAGAACGTATGGCAGCGAGACCACTCATAATGAAGCCAGGTAATTTATCCGCTTTTTCCATGCCGAGCCAGTCATGAAACCAGCGCTCCATTTCTTCTCGACCGTTCCAGGCAGCGAGAGTTCCCCACTGTTTAGACTCAAAGATGGAGTTGTAGTTATCAGTTGTCGCCTCGTTATAGAAATATGGTGCAAGTAATACTAACTGGTTGACATTATGTGGGTTTCTTAGAGCATAATTGGTTGCAATAGAGCCTCCTAATGAATAGCCCATAAGATCAAACGATTCTGTCAATTTAATCTTAACCAGAAACCGCTCCAAGCAAGCAGCCATAGCATCAGTTGAGCATCCTGGGTCAGCGAAATTTTCGTTCATGGAAGCTCGTTTTCCATGGTATGGTAACTCGAAAATTATTACGCGTCGATTGGGGATCAGTTTCAGCAAGTCAGCAAATTGGACACCCATGAGATGCATGTATGCACTAAGCCCTGGAACAATAACTAGTGGTTTTTCATTTGTCTCTTGCCCATTCATCCGTTCTAAATACCAAGCCGTACGGCCATTATCCAAAGTAATACTCTTCTCTTGGAGTTTACATTTTGACAACTGGCTTGACATATCGATTTTCACTAGAGTTTTACCTAATACTGGAAAATAAAAAGGTGATAAAACCCATAGCAAACCAGATAACGATATTAGGATTAAAACTACAACAATGATAGTAGTCATAAAATGACGATTCCTACTACGCCTATTTATGTTTATATCGAATGATCAAAGTATTGCACGGCGTAATCAGTTGGTAAATAGCGATGTAGCCCACATGTAACATAATGAATTAACAGGAAGAGTTAATTTATCGGTTGGATTAGAATCAACATGGATAACGTCGATGATGATTTCCTAACTGCATGTAAAACGGTTGAAGGTTTGTATACTCGACTTAATAATTCGACCATTAGAAAAATTTACGCATTCTATAAACAGGCCACAGAAGGAAATGCTTCTGGCAAGAGGCCAAGCGTGTTAAAATTAAGAGATCGAATAAAATTTGATTCATGGTCATCAATTTCTGGGATGTCCAAGACTGATGCAAAAATTGCTTATATTGAGCTAGTCAACAGCCTAGAATTTGAAGAAAATGAAGTCACATGTGAAGAAAGAGAAGCTCGATTGAATTATGAATTATCATAACTAATACCCGTCATATTTGCTACTAAATTAACATAATAACGCACCCTATGGTTTATTGAAATCGTCCTGCCGGTCACCGAAAACTGGACAATTTGTTTTGTACGGACATCGTTTGCAATACATCGGCGACTTTGTCAATGGTAATGTATCAATATTACTTGTTCTATAGAAATAATCTCGAAGAACATTCATGTGGTGAACGTCTTTTTCTAGCAACTGTTTGGTTTCCTGCAGCATTCTCTGACTTGGTATAACCCGCCTTTGATACCATTTTCCGTCGAGAAAAAATATTCCATAAATGGTGAATTTACTTTCTAAGTTCGGCATGTATTGATTGCCTTTTGACCAAAGTAACATAGTACAAAGCTCGAGATCAAGGTACGGCTGTTTACGTTCAGCCTGAAAGTTTAGGCGTACTAGATGCCACTTGTTTGCGGTCCTAAACACAATATCGGGTGAGCAGTATACCTGTAAATGACCGAACGTTACTACACCTGTTCGTTCGTGAAAACTCCACTCTCTAATTTCCCCGCTAGATAATTTTCTGATTAATGGCTGTCTAAGTAGTGTCTTCAATCTTGCATACCCATTGGAAATTAACCGGTCCTTGTCAGGCTTGATACCCTCGGTATTCTGCGAGTTGAATTTGTAAAGGTTGGTGATAATCTTAAATCTGAGGTTTGAATAAATAGTTTTACCTGTCCAAATTACGTTGTTATGCAAATCTTTCAACCACTGGAAAAACACCTCTCTTGTTGAGATTATCATAACATCATAAGGAGAGCGCCATCTTGGTGCGGAATATTCTCTGGTTTTTTGTATGTTATTTGTGAGGTACTTAATGCTAAAACGGCGCGCACAGTTAGTAAACACCTTTCTTCGAGTTAGACTCCATTCAGATACATAATTCGACATAATGGATTGTATACCCTTTTATGATTGTAAAGGTATTCACAGCAGACCAACATTCATGCTAGTCAAAACAGCATTTATCGTTACCCATATTGCCAGTGGTAGCGTCAACCACCCAACAAATTGGGTGAATGATTCTGCACCGAATCTGCCAAATAAGCGAGAAATAGGTCCCCCAACGGCTGCAATGATTCGCAGTGAAAGAACTGCAAGACCGCCAAGTGCAAGGATTAGCACTAGCGAAAGAACTGCTCTAAGGATACCAAAAATTCCACTCAATACTGCAGCACCGACAGCTTGTGGGAATAGTGCAGGGAATGCAAGAATACCAAACCAGCCAAACCAAATTCCAATTAGAATGTCGCGCTCCATGTCTTCCAGCGGCCGCCAATCTTGGAAATATTTAGGATAGAGTCCATGAATCAGTCTGCCGAGTATTGCTGCTTCGAATGGTTTACCATTCTTAGCAGTGAAGAAAGCCATTTCAACAAACCACAACATCATTGCAATGTCAATATAGAATAGCAAACCTGCACCCAATGGCAAGATAGTTGCCAGTAATATAGGGAGGTTTACTAGCATAATCCCGGCGGCACCGGCAGCAATTATCGAGCCCCAAAGTGATCCTGGTGGAAGTGGTTCATCCGGTGGTGTCCAGCCTTCTCTTGGCAAAGCGATGAAAAACAGGAATAATCCTGGACCAAGCAATAAGCCAAAGTAAGCCCCGAGATTCTGTGGCCCACCAGCCGGAATCTCATCAATAGCCTCACTGATGTCATCAGCATAAGCAACCGGAGTTTTTGAGTAAGTAACGTGCATTGCTTTGTCAATAATCACCACGGAATCGGCGACACCATCGGGCAAAGTTGAGGCAAACTGCTCATCCTTATCGAGGAGAATTGGCCATGATGTGTTGAGTTTTTGTCGCATTTGAACTATATCAGAACTCATTGGTTCTAACCCAGATAAGACATGAATGATTGCTATGTTGTCACCGTAACGGTTGAGGGTTTCGTTGAACTGGTTGGATTGTTCGATGAGATTCTCCGATGCGGGCAATCCGATGCCGATGACTAGAGCGTCCTTTCCATCAAAGAGATCACTTACTGTTAAGATTCCACCATTTTCATCAAATAATTCAGCGTTAGGTACTCGCGTATTGTCATAAATTGCAGCATCAGCGCCGAGATTATTTTGGCTGAAGGCTGTGGGTACGAACAGCATCATCATCACTGCTAGCGCACTGAGTATAGGGATTGGTATTAGTAATCCCTGATTAAATGCATTGCCAACAAACGCCAGTAGCGCAACTATCGCTGACAAGGTTAGGAAAATTTTTGCTGATAGGAAGCCACTATCATCAGCGGTCACTTCGAAGCGGAGGATACCAAAGGCATGACAATCGCTGTTTAGGTCACCGTACACTGTCCTGACGCACATTTGTAGGTTTAATTCACCATTAGTAAGTACTTTCTTACCTGACCATGTCCAAATAGATTCATTGTCACCAATTGCCCGAATAGTCAAACCTTTTCCAGTTGAGTCCTCAAGTTTGTTATCATTAGACAACGAGATTTTTTCAAAATCTTTCAGTGGACCCCATATTTCCCACTTGATGTCTCTAATGTCGGGCGCACCCCAAGGCATTAGTGGTTCAAACTCGATGTGTGCGATATTTGCTTCATCAAGTATCATTCGCATTTCCGGTTGATATAGCACTCCAACCATGATAATGCCACCCGAATTTTGTGGTTCTGGTCCACCTCCCCACTGCACCATAACGCTTGAGCCAAGACAGTTGTGCACGGCGCTAAGTGACAATGTAAAGACGTCTCCAGGATTAGCGGTTATGTTAAGTTCATTTTCGGGGCCTGAGAAATTCATTGCCTGGCCCGAGGTTATCTCGTCAACAATCTCAGTAACCGACTCTTGGTAAATTTGTTCGCCACCAAGGCTGACAGTATATGTCAAGGTTGTTGTGGCATCTGAAAGTTGCAATGAGGTGGTTTGCTGGCGAAAGCATGTCTCTGGTCCAACATTGTCATCAAGATAGACTGAGAAAAACACACTCAATTTGACAGTTTGCGAAAAACCCGTTTGAACTGGTTCGCTTTGGATAGTGAATATTTCGCCATTGAACAACGGGTCTAAGCTGATACCGCCTTCGGTTTGGTCCGGCCTGTCTCGCTGTAAAACAGCGGTTGTCTCAGTCATCCCTTCGACAAATAATTGCTCAACTGGATTTACCTGCCAATCGATGTAACCTGGCTTGTATGAGTCATCTTGTGCCGAGACACTTGCAGATGTGATGACGCCAGCCAGTAAAATTAGCAAAACGATGCTAATTAACCGGTTGGCCATGATTGTTCGAGTTGCTATCAGTTGAATAAGTATCTGTTTTGTGATATCAATATTTCAACCAAGCAAACATGATTATCATACCAGAGGTTATTGCCAAAGCATTGACTCCACCTTTAGTGAGATAGCCTCGGTTCTCAAACCAAGCTCCCAACAGGCTGTCGATTTGACAGCCTATCCAGCCGATGGCGACAACCGCTCCCATCAGGCTGATGCCATCGCCAACTGAATTATCCAAATTTGTCAAATACCAAGCACCAAATGTCATCATGCCAATTATCAGCGCACCAATTAGGGCGGCAAACTGGCCGGTTTTTGAGTAACCACCGTTAATACCGGGTTCACATTTTTTTAGCGTCGTAATCATTCTTACATTATCGTCAAGACACCCAAATTCGCTGGCGAATGTATCGGCCGCCGCAACCGATACAGCAGCACCAAACATCCACAACCCAAATTCCCACTGTTCGGTAAGAAACGCACCTGTTGCGATCAATGCTGGTATCGCGCCATTAGCAAATACGTTTACCCAACCGCGGTGACCATCGTCGCTCTCCGACATGTTCTTCGCTTTTTTCTCGTCAAATTTCCATTTCGTTGCTATATGTGAAAATGCCAAAAACGCTAGGAGAGTCAGTAGCCAGGTCCAGTGACCCAACAGCCCAACTAGTAAACCAACAAAAACGGCAGCTGCGACTCCTGCTGAATCAAGAACTCGAGCCTTTGTCGATGCAACAATTAGTAGAATAATAGTTAGTGAGGTGATGATCAAGTTACCTTGGTTTATTCCCTCAGCAAGGTAATCCATGGTTTTCGCCTATTCTACGCTCCAAAGGACAACTTAAATTTGCTTCCCTAGTATTTGAGCTCCTAGACCAATTATTGATTTATCGCCAAATCATCCAGAATAGCGAACGGGATGAGGCGTCGTAATATAATCCATAGCACCCCAATAAGTAGGAAAATAGTAAGCATATTGACAACCACCTGCCAAATAATCGGCGAGTCTTGCATCAGTAAACTAATACACCATAACGACCCATTCCAAACGGCATGAAAAATAATGGCAATTCCAACAGCCTTTACAGGGTTGTTGGTTATTTTAATCATTTTTTCTTGGCCGGCAGACAGCCATCTGGGAAGATTCGGAATCTTCTTACTTTTTGACGAAATTATTGGCTGTCCTGACCTCCCATCAAACAATATCCACTGACTGTCTAATTGGGCTTTAGATTTGTCAAAAATTCCTAGAGCACGCTCGTTCCATCCTCTTTGCACAACATATTTGCCAATAGCAAAACCGGATATTGCTGTCCATGTTGCGTG
>DAUW01000053.1 GCA_002505355.1 Euryarchaeota archaeon UBA229
CCGAGCCCTCAACTAATGTTCAAGCCGTTCAACCCGTTGTGATGAAAACCCCCGATTATCATCTTTGCTAAGTATCTAATAGGAAAGCGAAACATTACCAACCATCAACCAAAGCGGCAATCATGTCTGAGATTGCTGACATTGACCGCATACTGTATCCTAAGGTTGAGCCGCACACAACCGGTATGTTGGTGGTCTCAGACCTGCACACTATTTTTTGGGAACGCAGCGGCAATATTGCCGGTCAATCCGTGGTTGTCATTCACGGAGGCCCAGGCGGGGGATCACAACCAGCATACCGCCAATATTTCGATCCAAAAAAATTTGACATTATCCAATTTGATCAGCGAGGCTGTGGGAAATCTACTCCTTATGCCGAACTACAAGAAAATAACACCCAAAATTCGGTCGCAGATATTGAAGCATTAAGGGAACATCTCGATATTGATAGTTGGCATGTTTTTGGGGGCTCATGGGGTTCGACGTTATCGCTAATCTATGCACAAAATTATCCAACTCGAGCAAAGAGTTTGACCCTAAGAGGGATATTTATGTGTCGTAAAAGCGAACTCCACTGGTTCTATCAGCATGGTGCAAGTAACGTTTTTCCGGATGCTTTTGAACCCTATCAAAATCACATTCCTGAGTCTGAACAAGGGGATTTAATCGCAGCATATTACACTCGTCTAACAAGCGATGATGCCACTATTAGACGGGCAGCAGCGAAGGAATGGACAAGATGGGAAATGGCCACTAGTCGACTATTTCCCGACCCTGAATATTTGGACAAAGCGGAAGACCTAGATTTTGCCGTGGCTTTTGCGCGCATTGAGTGTCATTATTTTATCAACGGAATATTTGTTGAGGACGGACATATCTTGCGAAACTGTCACAAAATCCAGCATATCCCGACAACCATTATCCAAGGCCGATACGACATGGTTTGTCCAACTGTTAGTGCTTGGGAACTTCATCGACAAATGCCTAAAAGTTCTCTAGTGATAGTCCCAGATGCAGGACACTCAATGGGAGAGGTTAGCATTGCTAGGGAATTGGTAATAGCAACAGATGCCCTCTAACCGATAGGTAACAGGAAAAAGTTGACCTAATGAAGCGTTCCTTTGATATGGGGTGTATGAGTGGGGCTATTGAAGAGGATATACTCTAGGTGATTGTATGGCGGATGAAGGGACAATAACTCCAGAGATTCGAATTAATGAACTTGAAGATGCACTTGCTACTGAAACTGAGAGACTTCAGAAATTATTCGCAGCGTATGAGGGACAGGAAAAAGACCTCTTAGATGCAAGAGCAGAGATAGAGGTCCTAGAAAAGGAAATAATCGAGAGAGAAATAGAGAAAGAGGCGCAAGAATCTCTTATTGCCGAGAAAGACTTTCGCATACGAGACCTTGAGATGAAAGCAACCAAAGCTGACAAGCGGGTCGAACATCTAGAGCCTGAACTTGAAAAGATGGAGGAAAAATACTCTCGAGAAAAAGATCGACTCGGTAAAATTTTCAATATTGCGACAGAACTTGATGACGATTTGAAACTCGCAGTCGCTGAAATGAAAGTTCGAGACGATTGGTATGTTTCTCACATGACCCTATTTGAAGACTTGAATAAAGCTATCAAGGAACGGTATGAGATGATTGAGCGAGCTGTTGAAGCAGAGCGTAAGTCACAACATATGGCGCGAGCATTCGAAGAGCGTGTAGACGAGATGGTTGAAGCAAGAGCCGCTGAAATGACGGTCGAAGAAGCAACAGAAATTACTTCAAAACCAGCAGATACTACCGATGAGACCTATGATGAAGGACAAGTAGAGGACGCTATCGATACTGCTGCTGAGGGAGAGCCGGCAAGTGAATCAGAAGCAGAACCGGATGCTGAAGCTAGTGAGCCAGAAGCAGAACCTGCAGAAGCAGAACCAGAAAAAACCGCACCAGCCCCAACTTGGGGCGATGATGAAGATCCCTGGGCTGACAACTAGGTGTTACAATGGGCGGCCTTGCGAGGGGCGGTCACGCTCCAGTTTTGATAACCTTCATGATGGGTTCAAGCGCTATCATCATAGGTGTGATGATTGACTCATTAAATGGCCTAATGCATCTCTTCGGAGTCTTGTGTTGGATGATGTCAGCCTTTTTTGTCAATTTCTGGCGCGACCCCGATCGTAGGATACCATCAGATGAGGGAATCTTAGTTTCACCCGCCGATGGGCATGTAATGTTCGTTCGTAGGGAACGGGCTACTGGAAGAAGACCCAGTCAGGATGAGTCGACTTCAGAATTGTTGGAGGTTGATGAGTTGACAGGGCCATGGTATCCAGAAGCATTGCCCGACCCACTGTCATTTGCAACTGAACAACGATTTGAACCTGTCACAGATGGCACTAAGCACCCCAATGACGTATTTAGAATTGCGATTTTCATGTCGCCCTTGGATGTTCATGTGAATCGCTCGCCATGTGCTGCAATAGTTGAGAGAATGGAGCACAGAACCGGACAAGGTCGCCGGAGAGGCCCTTTCTTGTCCGCCACAAAAAAAGAAAGCGAGCACAATGAAAGAGTCAGGACGGTACTACTAAGCGAAGAAAATCTGCGTGTTGAGATATGCCAGATTTCAGGCGCATTGGCGCGCACAATCATCCCTTGGACGAGTATCGGCGAAAATTTACGCAGAGGTCAAAGATACGGAATGATTAGATTGGGTTCTAGAGTGGACGTAAGAGTGCCAGCACAAGTGTTTGAACCAGTCGTCGAATCAGCAGAGTCTGGTAACCCACAACTACCAAAAGGACAATTTGTCCAAGCTGGTTCATCGATTCTATGTCGTAAAATTAGGTGATTTAGATGAGTAAGAAAGTACCGCTATCTTTGATTGGAAACAACGCCAAACCAGCAAAAATACATCACTTAGTTAAGGCGCCAGCAAATACTCCATGGGCTAAGGAAAAGCAGCAATCATGGGATGCAAATAAGCCCGCAACAGTCTATGTCACTCCAGAGACTTTACCTGATGGCACTCCATGCAGCGCAATTACCGTAATTCTGAGAACCAAAGGATGTCACTGGTGGTGGTCTAGTGGGTGCACATTCTGCGGATACTTCAACGACACACGAGATGATGTTACCAGTGCGAATCTACACGCGCAGTGGGAGTTAGCGAAGCAGCAATACGATAACTTTGCTGAACAAAAGATGGTTAAAATTTACACCTCGGGTTCACTGTTAGAAGATCGCGAGATACCAATTGATTTCCAAGCAACTGTCTTGAGAGAATGTTATGAAATGGGCAAGGAGTTGATTGTTGAAAGCCGCTGTGAGCAATTAACTGAAGACAAGTTATCTTGGGCAACATCGATTAATCCGTCATTCACTGTGGCGATTGGTTTGGAGGCTTATGATGACGAGGTCTTACGGTTTCATGTCAACAAGGGCTTCACCACAAAATCTTGGGATAAAGCCGTAGAGAATCTTCGCAAGTTTAACCTTAGAATCAAAACCTACCTAATGTTCAAACCTCCGTTTATGTCAGAAAAAGATGCCTTGGATCACGGTGTAAGGTGGATTAAAGATGTAGCCTCTCGCAGTGATGAAATCTCAGTTAATCCGATGAATATTCAGCGGGGTACAATCATTGACAGACTACACAGACATAACGAGTATCGCCCACCATGGCTTTGGTCACTAGTAGAGATGATCAAACAGGCCCACCCGTTTATTCACCCGGAGGGCGGCGTAAACGGCTCATCTGACCAAGTTTGCCGTCTCATCATCCATCCTACCGCAGGTGGCAAAATTCGCGGTGCACACAATTGTGGAAGTTGCGATAAGTTAGTTGTAGCGGCAATTGAGCGCTACGCAGTGAGCGGTAATTTGGGAGAGTTTGACGGGCTGTCATGTGAATGTCAAGCAATTTGGCGTGAGGAACTAGCTCTTGAGGCCGCTCTACCACTCCCTCTCGGCATATCACAACCCAGAAGGGGAAATCGCGTCGAGAATCTTCGATCGCTATGAATGAATTCGGCTGATACCCAACTGAATGTTTATCATCACTCTACTAGTGGGTTGGATTGACCCCTACGGGGTCAAATGGGGGAAGCATAGTGAACAATACAATACTGCCAGATGTAACAGTTGGCTCAGGACAACCATCGATGGGAAGGGTGGTACTCACCCTAATGTTCGTAGGAGTGTTTGGATTATTTGCGCTTTTCGCCAACGTATTTGGCTGGGATTCGATGCCAATTCTTGGTGATGTAGTCCCATTTATTGGCAATCTCGGAGGTAGTGGGATTTGGTACTATCTTGTTGGCTTATTAATCGGTATTGGCATAATAGTGGCGACGCTGATTGGTGAGGTAGTCGTCGAATAGACGGGGGGATTATATGGAGCCAGTATTTATCGCCTCAGGAATTTTACTTGCCATACTTGTTATTGTCTCATATTATGTGACCAATGGAATCGGTACGATGGGTGCGCCAATGCGCCAGTTTGCGTTGTTTTTGATGAATAAAGCGCCTGTGGGTTTGGTAGATTTGTTCAAAGATGAGCCTGGAAGTGGTAGTAGAACCTGGATGAAATATGGAATGGGGTGGTTTTTGCTTGCTGTTATCTGCGGTTTCATTGGAATATGGCACAAGTATGATCCTACCGCGCTAGATTCTCTAGCCAGCATTGGATGGTCATATGATGATGGCTCTGCCCTAGCAGATTTCACCTCAACAGTGATGGGTATTTCCTTCACCTATTTGCTAGTCGGCGGCTGCCTAGTTGCCGTTACGAGAGCCGCAAATAACCGTCTGGCAAGTGAAGCTAATGCATCAATGGTAGCGGTCCTTTACACGGCATCAATGTCCTTTAGCCTAATACTTATTCCAATTATTTTCAGATTTGTTGAGCCATCTGATGAACAGAGTATTAGAGATTTTATCACGCTAATGACTACTTATGTTGTCTCAAGCCTGCTGTTCATTGCCCTGCTGATGAATGTTCTCGCAACTTATTCAGTAAGAGGCGAAGGCACCTCATCAATTACCGCATGGTTCCTTATCATGGCGATAGTGTCAAGATTGGTAGGGTCATTATATCACGTGCTTGGCGAGATAACCGACAATACACAAATGGTCTGGTTATCAGAAAGGGTGCTTGATGGCTGGGTGCCATTAGCACTAATCTTCGCACTTGCCTATCATGTAATCCCTCATGCAGCAAAGGCGCCTGTATGGTCTGGTTCGCTACTCAATGCAAACATGATTTTGTTATTTGTAACAGTACCACCATTCTTCATGACTGAAGCCAATGCAGGCGAATTGCTACAAAACCTTGGAGCGTTGTTACTCACCTTCTCAATGTTACCACTATTTGCCGGGTCACTAAACCTCCTAGCAACAGCATCTGCAAACTCGGGCAGTGTGCTGAAAAATCCAGGCTCATTAGCTGCCACATTAGCGATGTTCTTGTTACCAATTTTTGCAGTAGGCGGCTACTTCACAGGAATGGATACGCTCACTGGAACCGATAAGATGTTGTCGATGTCAACCACCATTGATGAAGGATTCATGTTTACTGTGGGTGGGCTGATGATGCTTTCTGCAATTTTCTCTTCCTATCCGCTGGCTGCCGGAAAGAAACTTGCAGATTCCTCAAGAGGAACCATGGCGACATGGTTCTTGATGTTCGGTGGCTTAACAGCGACTATTACAATGTTGATTGGAAATTTCACCGAAATGGCCGTTTTGGATTCCGGTATCGAGGACGCTGTTGCTTCAACCGGAGGCTTCTATCTAACGGCTGCGGCAATGTTCTACTTGGTAACTATCGCAGTAGTGATGACGACTCTGGTTCTAATTAGAACAGGGACCTCCTCACAGCGACTGAAAGAAGTGGCATCAACTGAATCAGACGTTGATACCTACACCTTAGTTGAGGGAACAACTACTACAATTCAACAATTAATTGGCAGAGGCGTCGGGGTAAACACAACCTTGGTGGTCGGGGATTCGGTTGATAGCGAGGGAGGCTCAACCGTGATTGCCGTTTCGGCTTCGCTGTATAATGATGAGGTGACAGAATTCCCAGAGGAGGATGTAGACGAGGTGCCCGAAGCTAGCGATAAAGGGCCAAACAAGCAGTTGGTAATGCTGGTAGATTATCTTAACAAAACCAAACAAACAGTATTCGAATTCTTCAAGTCGATCGACCTCGATGATTCCGGTACTATCGATGGTTTTGAGTTCCAACAGGCATTGATTAGCAGTGATGTTGGAGAATATCCACCATGGGAGTTGGAAGGACTATTATCGGCCATTGACCTAGATAAAGACGGGAAAATTAACCTACCAGAATTAGACATCGCATTAGCACAAATCGCGGCAAATTACGGTGGAGCGGATGAGGCTGAAATAACAGAACCGGCAACCGAGCAAGAAGAAACATCAGCTACCGAACAACCTAGTTACACAGCCGCATCGCTAGGGAAATTGAAGAAAGCCGAATTAATTGATATTGCTAAAAGTATGGGTGTATCGACCTCGGGAACCAAGAGCGATCTAACTACCGCAATCCTCAACGGATAATTGGAGATGGTGCATGAAAATTGGTTTAGTCGGCAAACCGAACGTGGGCAAGTCGACCTTATTCGCCTCAGCTACCTTAGCTAAAGTAGATATTGCTAACTACCCTTTTTGTACCATAGAACCCAATGTTGGAGTCGCATTTATCACCGCCAGATTAGATTGTCCATGTAAGGAATTACGACAAAGGCTAGAGGCAGATGGGCGCCTTGAGCCCGCAGATGAGAACGACCCTCGGAAGGGCAGTATATGCCAACCGAGGACCGGTAGTTGTGTCGGATTTAAGCGGCTAGTGCCTTGTTATCTTGTCGACGTAGCGGGGTTAGTTCCCGGGGCTAGTGAAGGCAAAGGCAGAGGCAATGCCTTTCTTGCAGATTTATCAAATTGTGATGCACTAATCCAAGTGGTTGATGCAGCAGCGTCAACCGACATAGAAGGTAATCCTCAGTCACCCGCAAGCGATGTCAATGATGCGGCTGCATCAATTCAGAGAGAAATTGATTTTCTGGCCTTAGAGTTAGATAATTGGATTTTGGGACTGCTTGTAGATAGTTGGTCACGTGGCGTTAGAAGAGTACAGTCTGAGGGTGAGAAAGGTATTCTGAACTTCCTCCAGGAAAAATTAACTGGACTAGGCTCATCAATGGTGTTGATTAGTAAAGCGTTTGAAGAGTTCAAAAAGCTGAATGATAGTTCAACACCCCCTTGGGACTGGGATCGAGGAATTCTGCAGTCGCTGTCGAAGTGTCTAAGAAAAGAACTATTCCCGATTCATATAGCAGCAAACAAGTCAGATATCGCTATTTCAGGTGTGCTAGAGTTAGTTACTGCAAATGGGATTGTAGTGCCATGTATGGCGGATATGGAGCTAGGACTGAGAAGAGCGGCATCAGCCGGTATAATTGATTATCAAATAGGCTCAAGTGAATTTACTATTATCGATGATAGTAAATTAACTCCTCAACAGATCGAAGCATTGGATAAGATGAGTCAAAAATTGGCTTTGGAGGGCTCCACTGGGATAGCTCAGATAATCGATAAAGTTCTGTTTGATCAATTAAACCACATCGTCGTTTATCCGGTCCAAGACGAAGGTCAGTGGACCGATGGTGAGGGTAAAATTTTACCCGATGCTTTCGTTGTTCCGCAGGGAATAACCGCTAAGCCATTAGCATACAAGGTCCACACTGATTTGGGTGAAGGCTTCATCAAGGGAGTTGACGGACGGTCACGTCGGGCGGTCGGTGCGGATTATGAACTGTCCGATGCCGATGTACTGAAGATACATTCAAAGTAATCAATGACCTTTTGGACGTTCGTATTCGGGAGTTAATCTCGCCATATTGCCAGCAAAGTGAGCGCTCCTGAGGAAGAACCATGCCGGCGCAAACAGTGTGAGACCGATTAGCACGAACAGGAAGTAGAGACCCCATGGCTCGACCGAACTGATATACATCCCCCACAGTGTCCACAGGACTGGAATATAGAGAAACATACTGTATCTTCTAGCAACAAGTGATAGTCTAGCATTACGTAGTTTTTCACTGTAGAGGTTTTCAATTTCTTCATCGGTAGCAATTTTCATTTCAACGGCACAGCGTATGCAAACCTGCGCGCGTGGACCATTTCCGTGGATAAATTGGTCGCGAGTAAAAGTCCCTAAACAGTACCTGCAGGTCGGCATGAACTCCCCTTGTTGTATGCTAAATCCTCTTGATTCTTCAACCATCCGATGAGAGGTCTAAAAATGATTTAATAATTTCAATGCCATTGGTCGAACCGATTGACTCAGGGTGATATTGGAGGGTATGAATTGGTAATGATTTATGCCTCAATCCCATTATCGAATCATGTTCATCAAAGGCATTCGGCACCAGCTGATTTGAGCCATCTCCAGTAATTATCAATGAATTATACCGAACGAAGGAGTTTGACCTGCGCACAGTGGCAAACAAACCGGACCCATCGTTACGGCAATTTACTGGGGTTCCATGGATGGCACCGTTTGGGTCGCGAATTAAATCATAACCATCTACTATTCCAATTGCTTGATGTCCCAAACAGATGCCTAATAAGGGGATTTTCAAACGACCCTCCATAGCAAACTGCGCCATTTGCATGGTTATTTTTGAGTCCTGCGGGACACCGGGGCCCGGGCCTAGAATTACGTGCGATGGGGGGTTCTTAGCGAAAATTGCCTCAATAACTCCTGAGTCTACATAATGTTCGGATTGTGAATCCCTGCCGTTGACGATACATACATCATAACCGAGTCCAGCGATAGCGTGGGCGATATTCAGGGTAAATGAGTCTAGATTATCGATAATTACCACGGAGTTTTTGATTAATCCATCACTTTCAAGGTCAGAGATATTACTAACTATTCCGCAGTTAGAGAAATTAAATTGGGTTTCGATAGGTAGTTTAGTAACCTCTAGTTTTCCGGAATTTGTTAGGTCAAAATCAGGTTCAAGCCAGCCACACGCTTTACGGATAGCTTGCGATTTCCAAATCGCTTCGGAAACTTCCATCGCTGGATCCGAGCGGATAGTAATTCCACCGCCTGCACCAACAATTCCGGTCCATTTTTTCCCCTGTTTTCGAGCTTCAAGGGTTCGTATCAGGATATTCCACGAACAATCATTGCTGTGTGGACTAAACCAGCCAACCGACCCCGTCCAGAATGATCTGTTGGCTGGCTCAATTTGGTCTATCGCAGCACAGACCATGGTTCTAGGACAACCAGTTATGCTGCCGCCAGGGAATATCGCACTTAGTGCATCACTACTAGAGAGGTTATTGGATAAGGTACCTGATATATGGGATACTAAATGATGCACATTGGTGTATGACTCAACATTAAAGCGAGACAAGTTCACAGTTCCAACTTCACATACTGCTGAGAGGTCATTACGCATTAAGTCAACTAGCATCCGGTGTTCTGATCGCTCCTTCACATCATCGATAATTGAATTAATCATTGCTAAGTCTTCGAATTCATTTGCGCCACGGGTTACAGTGCCTTTGATTGGTGCAGTTGAGAGATTACCGTCAAAGCATTGCAGCAGGGTTTCGGGCGATGATGAAACAATCGCGAGTCCTAAATCCTCAGCCTCGATATATGCAGAGAATGGTGCTGGATTGGCGAGGTTTAACCGTTGAAAAATGGTCAATGGGTGCTCAACCAATCGACCGCTCCAAAACCGGCCAAAATTAACTTGATAGAACATGCCTTTGGCGATTGCCGTAGTTATTTTATTGATGCTGTGTAGGTGTTGTTCATCGCTAATCGACGAACTCTCGGGAAAGTTATTTGTTACCTGCTTTGGCAAGTTGACCTCTATATTTTGCTCAGTGATGATTGACAGGACGGCGTCATTCCACAGTTCGTTTAAACCATAAACAGTATATTTGTCAGAAGCGATATTGTGGATAATAAAATTCTCAATTAACCAAAACACTGCGACAACGTCACCAGTAGCAGGGGTTTTTTCAAGCAGTATAGGCTGTGTCCACTGCACCATATCATAAGCGATTGCGCCTGCCCAAAATGGTCCAGTAGGGTGGTTGTGGAGTCCTTTGAGGAAGTTTATTTCGGGCGTGAGTTGTTTTAATTTATTCATCAGGTCTCCAAGGCTTGCAGCAGAAATGATGTTTCTATGATACCAGCAGCCGTGCTTCCACTCCTCGACCTCTGCGGTAAAGTTAGGCTTTTTTGAAATTAGGTTGATTTTTCCTTCCAAGGCGTTATTCGGCTTGTCTAAGGATTCGCTTTTGGGCTGTTTAACGACGATTCTTGTATTGGTTGGCCCACACAGAATAGAATTCTTGGCAAGATCCGTAGCTGGGCCACCTGAGTTAAGGATTATCTTGTCTGGGGCGCCATATTTTATTGCGCCTTGCCCCAGTAAATCGGCATTGATAAGCACCGATGCAAGTGCACTCACACCGCGTAGACTGGTTAGTCGCACAAGGCTATCCAGTTATTGCTGTTTGAATAATGTTGAGCGAGGTAGTTGAGAAAAACCGGGTAAATAACTGCATTATCAGACCCAACCTTTTCTCCGTCAATTGTTAGGATTCGACAACATCCTACACCGACGCCTACTGCAATAACTTCTGAGCAGCGCGCAACAAGTCGCTCATTCAATTTTGCATATGATAGCGGAACGCCCATGTGATTTAATCCATCGATAAGTATCTGTAAAGTCACTCCGTGCACGGATTTAGCGCTATTACTTACATACGCAACTCCGTCATCATCGATAACAATTAAACTCGCCCTATCACTATCTATTATACTGTATTCATCAACGAATAATGCGATGTCGGCACCATTTTCCTGCGCTTCAGTTTTAGCATCTAGGTACATTTGCCAATCTCCATGTTTGGTTCCCGTAACCTCTCCTAGCCAACCCTTCATCGGCATGGTCATTGCATGTAACTCGCAGTTTCTCAGTTTTGGAAGTCTTCTTGGAGTTATTACAAAATCCCGATCTGCGACATTATACGTGATGTTTAGCAACTGGGTCTGCAGGGTTTTATCTGTCAGCTCGTTCAATTTGCTGGCTAATCTCCTTCTAGTGTCCTTAGGTAGGTTGATTCTAAGCCGTTTAGCGTGCCTTATTAGTCGTGCTAAATGCTCATCAAGGTCAGCAATTTTCGAGTCACCATTCCACAATACGGTGGTGAAAACGGCACTTCGCGGCTTGCCAGCCATACCAAATACCTCACAATAAATCGTCTAAAAACGAGGTATCAATCTTGGGTTTTGCAACCACTTTGTCATCATTCAATTCGTTAAGTAGCGCATTATTTTGCGGCTGTAACACAGGTTGTTGTGCCTGATATGTTGGGCGTTGATATTGATCATTTGCTTCTATTCGTTGTGCTGCGGAATAGAGATTACTTTCAACCTGGGGCGTAATTTGTGGTGGAGGAGTAACTGGTGCAGTAGCACCAAAACCAGGGGCGTCATCCCATCCTATGTCATCTTGAATTCCCCAAGTTGCTTCCTGCAGTTCCCAATTTTTATCACGCATCCGCTTGGTATTACGGGTTCTTACAATTGCGATGAGCAATAACATTACGATTAACATCAGTCCCGCTGCAATTAGATTTGGTGTTGTTAGTAGCGAGGTGAAGTCGGTGTCTTCATTTGAGTCAAGTGGGCTTTCCGAGCCGGATTCAGCCGGCGGTAATACTTCAACTGGTTCGATGTCTGCACGAGTTCGTATATCGTCAAACGGTGAAACTGCGACATACCATACAGATTCATTATCTAATTGTTCAAAGGCATTAATATCAATCAAGAAATTTGTCGACGCTCTAACCTCGCCCACTTCGGTGTAGGAATCTATCTGAGTCAGTGCATTTTTTGCGATGTAAACCTTGTAACCGCGCACTTCTCCCGAGTTTACACCACTCCAGGTGACTAATATTCCATCACTATTCCAGTTCGCATTCAAATCTTCTGCAGCTGGTAAATAATCGCCAGAATCATCAAAGCCATCATCCACAGCTTGGGTTGAGACTACGACTAAATCGTCTAGATATGCGTTCCCAGAGGTGTCTCTCGCGACAACAGTCGCCCAGACTTCTAAGCCGGGAATAACTGGCATATTACCAGCAACAAGGTCGATTAATAATGGCAAATCAGGGTTTCTGTCCAGTTCTGCAATCGGAGCAATCGGGCCTCCCCCTCCCGGTACGACGCTGGAGAAGCTGCTGGATGCAGCATATATCTCATAACTACCAATATCGCTTGCTTCACTTAATTCGAACGTTAACAGCAGTCCGGTTCCGTCATCACCCGGTCGGTCTGACAACACTATTTCAGTCAGCCTTTCTGGCGGCTCTGTGTCAACTAGATTGTTAATCGGGGTAACGCTCGCTTGGGGTAGCGCAGTAAGGTGAACATTATTTTTGATATCATGAACAGTTACAGTGACGAATAACTCAATGTCAGGTTGGATTAGTTGTGGTGTTGACATTGTTATGTCCATTATCCCAACAGGTGGGCTGTATAAGGCGCTAGAAATTGTCAATTCAATTGGGTTCCTGTCTTCATCAATCCATTGCTTGTCAATCATCAAGCAGCCGCATTTGTCAGGATCATCACCAAATGCAGCCCATGCACTGCTTAAATCGGTGACCGGTTGATCTGCGACCCAGACAATGTAATGCGAGAAATCATCGGCATCTGAGATAGTCCAAACTACGTCGATTGCTGTTCCATCATCATCTGGGTGATCATAAGCATTCACTGATCCAATTCTGTTAGGAGTGCCACCACTGCCTATTGAATTACGTAATGGCGTCGCAGTCACAATGTCAACGTCAACTAAGTCGACATTTAACCAATCATCGTAGGCAACTACGCCCAAGAGATATTGTTGACCATCGATGAGTGCCTGACCATCATATTCATCGACGATAGCATTCGTTGTACTGCAATCATCAATTATTACCGCTCTTGAAAAGCCATTTTCTGGCAGTGACTGAATCACCGTCAGTGAGGGTAAACCATCATCTAATTTCACCCATACGGCGTAAAAAGTACAATCATCTGCTGTGCTTGTATCCCACGATATGGTAATTCTACCACCATCGTCATCCGGTGTGTCGATTGCGCTGACATTTGTCAACTTTGGTGGCGGAGTAAGGTCATTCAATCCACCAGTTGGAACTACAGGACCAACCACGAACGGATTCATGATATCTTCTTGGTCCGTTAAATCAACACACGTAAATCCAATCCAATAAGGTCTACCAGCATCGAGTTGAATGACTGTTGTATTTCCTTCGGTAGGCGGTAGCTCGGTTGCTTCTTGCAAACCTAACACATCACTAAATTCGGTAGTCGAAGCGTATATCTTAGTACCTTTCAAGTCCAGTGAGGTACATCTTGCCCATTCTAATTCCAATTCACCATCTTCGCCATCTTCGTGTGGTCCTGCAGTAGCCCAAATTGGTGAGAGAGGGACCTCGTTGGAGGGAATCGCTGGGCCGAATTGAGCGGATGGAGTGCCAAGCCGGCCATCATCATATTCAACAACGATTACGGCATAGTATTCGTTTCCGTCGATAAGTGGTTGACCATTTGCCGTAGTGATATCACTTTGTAGTCGACTATGGAGCGAGATGGCTTTGTCAATGGTTCTTCCAGCTAAATCATCGGCAGAGATGCTGCCGAAGGGACCTTCGTTTACGTATACTAAATATCTAGCAAAGTCATCGTCATGAACTAAGGTCCAAGCAGCATTTAGCGTTCCACCACCATCATCCGGGCGGTCTATGAGGCCAGTCATTTGAATAGGGGTTTCTAATTTTATGTAATCATAGGTTATCCGTGCCTCTAGTGATCCGTTTACGGGTGCACGTAGGTTTAACTGAACAAATTTTGTTCCGTTGATTTGCACAGCATTATCGACCGCAGACTGCAGTGTGTTAGCTAATTGTGGGTCGTCAGATAGGTTTAGCGTTACGGCATATCGCAAGGTGTTTGATTTTGCCCATGTTGCTGCACCATCAACGGGTGAGGTGAATGCTAGCGGGATGCCTTGGAATAGAATATTATGAACACCAGGGCTTCCGGAATCAGTAGCCAAATAAATCGGCTCATCGATTGTTGCTAACTCAATCTGTACTCCGGGATGCGTCTTATTAGTAATATCTTGATTGATTAGGTTGAATCCCATGTTAAGCGGGTCTGCACGCCTTAACTCGAATCGCTCAAGCGGTGTCCACTGAGGGTTATTCATCCAGCCAAATAATCCATCATCATCAGTGGTAATCCATAAGTAATCTTGCGAAATAGTACCACTAGTGATAGAAACATCTGGAATCACGAATACTTTGGACACAGAATGTGAAGGTGTGGTCGCATCGATTATGGTTATTATATCTCTACCAATGGCTAGTAATTCATCACCGTTGCTAACAAGCTTTTCTACTGGCCAACTGGGTATCTGGAATGCTGCTGCGCCATCCTCAAATTGGGCATTGATACCATTCCAGTGGGTCATCGGCCCAACATCTGTGGCAATGTGCAAACCCCACCAGTCTTGGGCAAGTGCTGTGACGGTATTCGATGGTAGTTGGTCAAAACGATGGGTTTGTGCCACCAGAGCGGTAACCCCGTCTAGTGTTGTAACCCCTGGTCTTTCACTTCCTGCACCATCATGACTAACATGAACTTGGGTGACTCCAGCGCTGTCGGTGGTTTTTATCAGTCCCCATGAGGAGGTCCCAAGCATGCCGTTTGCGCTGGTAAGAACGTTTACTGAGTTGGTTGCAGTATCCATTTTTGCTAATCCCAATGGTGTAGCAGCCCACAGGTTGGTGGTGTCAATTAGTAAATCCTGGATTAAATTTGCAGGCAGACCATCCGTTGTCGTTAGGGGGTTAATCCAGTCATTCGTTTGTAGCGACCATCGCCCAATTCCACCATTTGTTGCTATGTAAACGACATCTGATGAGGCTTCAATTCCGTTTACTATGTTTGAAGGAAGTCCTGCTAGTAGTTTACCATTACCAAATGTATTGGTTTGGGTGTCAAAGACTTGTACCCCGGCTGAGGAACCAGAATTACCCTGCAGTCCAATTATTAAGTCGGTGCCTACGAGTTTTATACCGTCCATGTTATTGTGTAGTGCACCGTTTACAGGAGTTAGAGTTGCGGAAATAGTGTCTAGCATCATTAAGCCAGATGGCGAGGTGGCAATGTAAAGGTCGGTCCCAACTAATTCCATGTCCTTCGCCTGTGAATTTGCCGGTAAAGTCCATCCTTGCTGCCAAATTATCGTTCCATCTGCTTGTCTTTCACCTTGTAATATACCGGCTCCGGTTGATTGACCAAACCCGACATTCTCGCCAATAGTTGTCACCCATAAGTGGGTAGAGTTGCCCACCATTGTCGTCACTTGACCGCTAACTAAACCCGGTAAAGTTTGGATTGTGTTTTGCCCAAAGTTATCCAAGTGATCGACTCTACTGTACCCAGAGGAACCTCCTGCCTGTCCTAACAGCCAGCCAGTTCCAGACCATTGGAAAGAGGTGACTGATGAGCCTTGTGCGTTAGAATTAACTTGGCTGGTGATAGCCCCGGTAGTAGTGATTACCGAATATCCTCCACCGATGACATTCGTTCCAGATTGACCTAAACCATGACCGATAATTAGTTCCCCATTTGCGTAGTCTATGGCGTCCCACCATACTCGGTCGCTTGGTAAATTGTGCGTTTGAGTGGTAATATCAGACAAAAACAAACCCGTGTTCATATTGTATTTTTTAATCGGTTCCTCATCTTCGTAGAAGGTAACATAGAGGGTATCCGTTGAGTCATCGCACGCAACTCCTGAAACCTCTCCCTGGCCAAGCGATGCTTGAGTTAAGGTGTTAACTATGGTTGAAGTCGACAGGTCAAGTTGTTCTATGCCTCCATTGTTGTTGTAGATGCCCACGTTCAATAAGTTACCACAATAAGACATGGTAATTGGATAACCATTCTGGATTCCATTTTGTCCGCCTTGGGTGAACACATTCCAATCAATCCCGTTCCAGTGCGATATCGCCCCGCCTTGGAAACCTTGCCAGCTTTGACCATCACCGCCACCCAACACTAAATCGACGCCGTTGGTCCAAAGTTCGTAGAATTCGCTGCCTGAATTTCCGGGCAACCCATTGTTCTCTTGCCATGTCGAAAGCCAGGCGTCATTGATTCTGTCATATCTTGCAACACCATCTTCCGTGGCAAATAAAACCTCATTGTTGTATTCAATAATTTCACGAATTGGGAAATCCAAACCATCATCATCGTCCCATGAGTCAACAAAATTACCGGCGGAGTCATACAAATCAAGGCGCAGTTCTCCCCACGACACCCACATGTCGCCATTGGTGGCTTCGTAGGCAGTGACTCTGTCTACTTGCCCGCTGGGTTCGATATTTTCGCTCCAATCGTCGTTGAGTATATCCCATTGAGCAATGCCTCCCTGCCCGTCATAGTAATTAGGAAAACCGTCATTAGAAGCTACGCTGGCCATGATTATTCCATCAACAAGGCCAATTCCCCAAGCAGGGCCGCTGTTATCATCAAGTTGTATTCCAGCGTCAATGTTGGATAATTCTTGGAAGTTTGCCACATCTATTCGGTACACGCTGTTACTGTCGTCGCCTTGATGGTAATACATCACATCATTGTAAATTACCATTTGATATGGCTCGCCGTTACCTAGGTAGAGATCATCATTTTTCTCGATATCATAGACCTCTGCACCAGTTGTCACGTCAATAAGTTGGAATCCATCTTCACCACCTATCCACAGCTGGTTTGGATTAATGTCAGCAACTAGTCCGGTGACGTCTTGATTTCCTGGGTCGAGAATAGCATTGCCCGACGGAGAGTTGCTGTATTCGGTCCAAGTCGGCAGCCAAGAATTGGTTGAAATTTCATATCTTGCGATTCCGATTCCATTAAGTCCAATGTAAGCAACATCTCCAATCACTTCAATAGGGGCGTTGTCAGTATCCTCGCCGGCCTCCCATGTGTCTACCACATCAAACGGATTTACCGTGAGAATCCCAACACCATCACTGGTGCCACCATAGATTCTGTTTCCATCAGTTCCAACCGACCTAGTTTCCCAATCGGGCATCCCATCATTGACATTCATACAGTCATCAACTTGTACAGTGCTAGTTGGATATTTACAGACCCCACGATCAGTTCCAACATATATGTCGCCACCGAGTAATACGAAATCGAAAAAGGTGTCAGGATTGGTCACCCAGCTTCCTCCCCTACCTTGGAAGTCAATAGATTGAGTACCGTCCCACTTTACTGCCCCATCCTCACCACCGATGTATAAGTGTGAACCATCTGAAATCATGGTGTAAATTTCGTCTGAAGGCAAGAAATCGAGGTTTAAGTTGGGATTATTCCCCCCACCAGATTCAGTAAATGGTAGTAATATTTCTCCGCTCGCTAAATCCTTTCTTACCACACCATAGCCGGGTAAACCCATGTGCAAAACATCGTTATACACCGCTAGAGGGACATCTTCAGCGTTGTTTATGCCGGTGGAGCCCCATGGTGCTAGGAAGGTATTGTTAGTTAAATCAAATCTTGCTAAACCTATGTCGATAGTTGCGATGTAAGCAACATCTCCGTAAGTTACGACGTCAGTAAGTCCACTAGATGTTAATTGATTTGAGGAATCATACACCGAGATTGAATTTGTTACAGTATTAATTATTGATATTGCAGTGTTTGAGTTGATGGTGATTAATTTGTCTCCACTGACTGCAATACCTTGAACTGAATTAGATGCTAATCCGTCACCATTGTCCCAGGTTTGTAATATCGTGCCGTTATCGCTCATTTTGTGAGCACCGGTGCTATCACCAGCGAGGTAGAGGTATGTGCCATCAGTTACCATTTGATTTATGTCATCGCCAATTGGTTTGGGCGACAACCACCGCGATTGTTGGGTATCAAACCGGTTCAAAACACCGTCAGCCGCAACGTACAGGGTTCCGCCCAACTCTACCGCATCATCCATATCAGCCGATGTGGGTCCACTAGCGAGTAACATATTGCCTTGATACTGTGGATTAGCGGTAATGTCAACTATCGCCAGATCGCCACCACCATCACTTACCAAAATCAATTCACTCGACGGGGCTCTAATACCAATATTTGGCCAAACAAGTAAATTTTCGCCGTCATTAACTAATCCGAAGTCAAGCAAATCATAGGTTTGGAGAAACACCCCATTTTGTGTATTGTAGGTTTGCAGGGAATTGCCATTTAGTATCGCCAGAATATTGTTTGATAGTGCGACATCCGTTACTTGATTTGATGTTAACCAGTTATTGTCATTCCATGTTGATAGCCAGAAACCGGTATTCCAGTCATATCGAGCCAGCCCCGAATCCAGCGATGTTAGCATGAGCTGATTGCCAGATTGGTAAAATGAGGTGATAGTGTTGCTGTGAAGATTATTTGCAGTAGTCCAAGTGCTTAGTTGAGAATTTGTATTCATATCCCAGCGAACAACGCCTTCGCCCTCGAATGAGAAATACATAATGCCATTGAGCTCGATTATGTCTAGAGCCTGGCCATCAGTCGATTTAGTCAATGCGTCAGTCCATGAATTGCCGTCGAAGACAGAGATTCTTTCCGAGTTAGCAGCATACACTAAACCATCGGTGCCGACGATGAACTGACCAAACTGAATCATTTCTACGACTGGGTCAGCTATTGAAGACATCGAATCTGGAAGTGGTTCTTGAATAGAGGTATCCAGTAGCGAGATGGCATGAAAGTAATCATCATCGGTTAAGACATGAAGAGTTAGCGTTGTGGCATCGATTTCCATGTCTGTAATTCGATTTGCGTCGTTGAAATCGATGATGTCAATTATCTTAGGATCATTATTATAATCAATTATTAGAAGAGAATTTCCAATGGCCAAATACATCCTACCGTCAACGAAGTGAATTGCATAATCCCCGATTTCCAAATCCACCGGCTCAAATGTTACAGCAGGATCTACCGGGGCCAAAGCTTCGATTATCAACTCGTTTATCTGCGCCCCAGCTGGGAGGGTCCAGTACGCGCCTGATTCACTGTTTGGCGCTAATCTTCCTGAGTGTGGGTTGGGACTGGTAAATGAATCACTTGAACCCAAAACTCCAAGACCCTGCCAGTCGAATAAATTGACTCCAACATCACTAGCTGTGATTACCGGGTCTTGAATCGAGAGACCATTACTACCATTCACTCGGACCTCCATGGTTACGTTTGATAACAGTGCTCCAGGAGCAAACTCGAGACCCCAGTTGGCACTAGCTGAGAGGCCAATGTCAGGATCTGCTCCAACAGCATTTAATTGAACCCAGCCAGTATCATTACTGCCCTGCTTAGGCCAAACGGTTTCGCTGTCGGTTAGATGGGCAGAAACCGGAGCGATGAGCATCAGTGGACTTAGTGAAGTTACTACCATCAGCAGCGTCAACAGCACAGCTTTTCGCCCTTTGCCAAGCGCATTCGCTACACTGGCTGTACTGTTCATAGAATATTGGCGCATCTTTCACTATTTGAACGCGGCCCCCGTTCGTTCGGTAAAGTATCACCGTTTCGCCGGCGTTTCTAAGGGAGATAAATCACGATGCAGCGACTAGAATCACCCCAAACAATCAAACATCGTGTTGAGTTTCGTGGTTTAGGAAGTGAATAGTTTGGATGACCGAAGAGAGCAACAACTTAGGAAAGAAGCTCTAGACTATCATGAAGCAAAACCACATGGAAAAATCAAGGTCGTTCCGACTAAACCACATTCTACAGCCCACGAACTGAGCCTCGCATATTCCCCCGGCGTTGCATACCCGTGTTTGGAGATTGCTGAGCGCCCAGAATCAGCATACAAGTATACTTCAAAAGCAAATTTGGTTGCTGTTATCTCCAACGGAACAGCCGTGCTAGGTCTTGGAAACATCGGCCCATTAGCCAGTAAACCGGTCATGGAAGGTAAAGGCTTGTTGTTGAAAACTTTCGCTGATATCGACGTTTTTGATATTGAGGTTGATACTGAGGATCCAGAATCATTTATTGAGACAGTGGTAAATATTTCA
Source organism: Euryarchaeota archaeon UBA229 (assembly GCA_002505355.1). Lineage (GTDB taxonomy): Archaea > Thermoplasmatota > Poseidoniia > Poseidoniales > Poseidoniaceae > MGIIa-L1. Next base: position 20,222 of record DAUW01000053.1, read on the forward strand.
AAGACTTTCGGAGGTATTAATTTAGAGGACATCAAGGCCCCAGAATGTTTTGAAATTGAGCGTCGAATTGCTGCTGAGACAGATATTCCGGTTATGCACGATGATCAACATGGGACGGCCATAATTTCCGGTGCTGCATTGATTAACGCAGTCGACTTACAAGACAAACAGCTTGCTGAGGTGAAGGTAGTAGTGATAGGCGCAGGGGCATCAGCAATCGCGTGCGCCAACCATTACGTCGCCCTTGGAGTCACCAGAGAGCATATCAAGATGGTAGATAGTCAAGGCGTTTTGACGAAACAGCGTCTGATTAACGGTGAGTTAAATGAATACAAAGCAGATTTTGCCCACGACATTCCGGAAAGCGACTTAGCTGGAGCAATGCAGGGTGCAGACGTACTACTAGGTCTTTCCAAAGGAGGTCTTGTGACTGCAGAAATGGTCGAAACGATGGCTGAAAAACCAATCATATTTGCGTTAGCAAATCCAACGCCAGAAATCACCCCGGAGGAAGTACTAGCGGTAAGAACTGACGCAATTATGGCGACCGGACGTTCGGACTATCCAAATCAGGTAAACAATGTCCTTGGATTCCCCTACATTTTTCGTGGGGCGCTCGATGTGAGGGCCACCGATATAACTCAAAGTATGAAAATGGCAGCAACTAAGGCATTGGCAGACTTAGCCAAAGAGCCGGTCCCTGACTACATTTCTGAGGCCTACGACGGCGCAACAATGCAATTTGGTCCGGAGTACATCATTCCAAAACCATTTGACCGTAGAGTACTGATTTGGGAGGCTTCTGCCGTAGCGCAAGCAGCGGTTGATGAGGGAATTACCCAAGTTAGCAAGGAAGAATTCTCCATAGACAAATACCGCGAGGAACTGGAGTCAAGATTAGGGCTATCATATTCCGTTATGCGGCATATGATTAATCAAGTTAGGAGAAGAGGTAAGCGTATTGTTTTCCCCGAGGGCGATAATGAGAAAGTGATTAGAGCTGCAGCCCAATTAGGTGAACAGAGTATTTGTCATCCGATTCTACTTGGGTCTAAAGAAAGAATCGATACGATGGTCGAAGAGCTAAGCCTGAACTTTAGTTACGACGTTTTTGACCCTAGATACGACGAGAGGAGAAAGTTAGTTTATGCTCCCGCATTGTTTAACCGACGAAAGCGGAAGGGAATGACGCTCGAAGATGCAGAAAGACTACTGAAAAGTCGACCATATTTTGCCAGCCAGATGGTAGCGAGTGGTGATGCTGACGGATTTGTTGGAGGAGTAAGTCGAAATTATGCAGATGTTTTACGACCAACTATTGAGGTAATCGGCTCGGACTCATCCGCTCATTGCGTGATTGGCTGCTATATGGTAAACGTCAAAGGTAGAACTATTTTCCTCGCTGATGCAACGGTTAATGTCTATCCGGATAGCCCGACATTGGCAGAAATCGCGATTCAAACCGCAAAAATTGCTCGGCGATTTGGCGTAAACCCCAAAGTAGCCATGCTGTCATTTTCTAATTTCGGCAGTACCAAAGCACAGCGTTCAACCCGTATTGAGGAGGCGATTGAGATTGCCAGAGAAATCGACCCCACCTTGGTTATCGATGGCCCAATGCAAGCCGATACTGCACTAAACCCAATGGTTCAGACAGATTATCCTTTTATGAATTTTCAAGGGCCAGCCAATGTTTTAGTTCTACCAAATTTAGCTGCCGCAAATATCGCTTACAAGTTGCTTGAAGAGCTTGGCGGCGCAGAAATGACCGGACCCATCCTCGAGGGGATGGATAAACCAGTCCAACTCGTCGCACGGTCTGATGGGGTTAGGCATATTGTTAACATGGCGACTATTTGTGCGGCAGATGCAATAAGACAAGACTCGTATTGGGAAACCTTAGCTGCTAAACCAGATGATGAGTAGTAATTTAGAACATAATTTCTAAGTCTCCAGCAGGCTCAACCAAACACGTGTAGGCTGAGAAGCCGAATTCAGCAAACCGCTTTGGTCCCCAAATAATACGCTTAACAACATTTAGCATAGGCCATATGAGGTGTAATTTCAATTCAGTAAAAACGGTCTTTTTTGTTTTCTTGTTGCGATACATATCAAATTTGAGAATTTCCTTGTTAACCCTTGTCTTGAAATCGTTTCGGATGATAAAACCTTCAGATTTCAAAAGATACCTAAACGTCGATGGAGTGTATACATTTATGTGACCAAATGAATGGAGTTCTTTGTAATATTTATCAACATTAATCACGTGATCTAGCGGGACTTCAAAAATTTGTGATTTACTTACTCGTTTAATCTCTCTCAACAGTAATCTTGGATGTTCTACATGTTCCACAACATGCGTGCAGTATACTAAATCAAAGTAGTCGTCTGGAAAAGGAATACTGTAGCCGTCGAATTTCTTTACTTCGCGTAGTTTGGTTAATTGAAGACCTTCAATTTGCTCGATGCCGCTACCTGAGATTTCAATTGCGAAGAGGTTTTCACAAAAATTAGACTCGTCGAGATATTTTAGAACACTGCCTTCCCCAGCGCCGCAATCAAGGACATTTTTGTAAGTCTTGCCGGCTGCTACTTTGATTATATTTTCCGCTTTGTAACGGGCGCCAAGGTCGCGCCACTCTATGATGGAATCGTCGTAAAAATCATCATATTGAGCAACAATAGAACCTTGATTTTCTTGGGTCTTATCGCTCAAAGTCCTCACTTGTGTGATTGGTTAAAATTCTACTAAAAAAATATTCTTGAACGTAGGAATTCTGCTGTAGACAATCATTCAACTTGCTCGTACATAATTATGGGTCTTCTTGGACGCCAAATGGCGCCAGTAACAAATCCAACGCAGAGGCCGCCAAATAGTAGATTCACCCATCCGGAATAGACATAGTCACCCAGCCCTCTCATCCAAGGTATGGCAAATGATGGAATTACTCCAAGGAGAGTAGTCCACAGCAGTTCAGATCGAATGTTTGCACCATAATCCGCTCGCTTTGGCACCACTTTTGGAGCGCCGACGCGAATAGGGGTGACAACTAAGCGTAGGGAGAGTCCGGTATTGTCTCGGTCTAATGGTGCGCTGGATAAGGCATGGATAGAGGCCTTAGTCGGATGGATTTCCATTGTTGCGGTATGCCACTGCATCGGCCCATGCCCATCGAATTTTCTCGGACGACCATCCATCATTGCACCGCGATAATTTGAGGATACGGCATCAGCAAGAATTTCTTTCATGCCGCATTTTGGGTCAATTTTGCCGCTTATCTTAGCATGAACCCACTCACTTTGCGTTGGACAACGAACCTCCCACTCGCGGGTAGAGTCTAAGCCAGCAGTGCTTTCCTTGAGGCTTTGATTTAGTATAGCAATTATTGCAGCCAACCGTTCTTGATTCCACGTAGTCTCATCATTGGTGACCAGTTCAGTATCAAGTACCTTTGACAGTTGTGCTAGACTTATTGGCGTTGTCATAACGTAAAAGTCAGGACACCTGACTTCATGTTTCGGGCGTTGGCCTGCATAAATCCAGCCACCTCTGTTTTCGCCAATGAACACTGAACCTGCGTTCACTCGTTGGAAGTCTAAACCGGCTACTGTGATGTTCTGCATGGCCATCACTAAGCAATGATTTCATTCATTCTGTCATACCAGGCCATAGCATTGACGTGATCGGTCAGCAAAGAAAATTGTGGAAACGGTGATATTGAGCGCATGTAGCCGAAAACGGAGAAGTCAACGATATTCGGTTTCTCACCGCCAAAGAAGTTCTCGCCATTATGTTCATCAGTGAACTCGGTGAGTAAATCATGCCACAACTGCTTAGGTTTTCGCCCGTCCTTTTTCACTCGCTTTTTTGCAATGATGCCCCACATAATGGGAAATCCCGCCCATGCATACAACCGTTTTGAGATAACGCCGAACTCCTCTAATTTCGAAATTCTAGTGGTTGTCTTAAATGCTGAACCCAAAGTGCCATACAGTATTGGAACCGTAGCTTTTGACATCTTAGTGTCAGCCCATTCGATCCATTTTTGTGTCCTGTCTAGATCACCTAAAGATTGTAATTTCCCTTCATTATAATGTTGGTCAATGAATTTCATTATCGGAGTAGAGTCGGTGTGAAACTGACCCGACTCGTCCGTAAATACCGGCACTTTACCCCAGTCACCGGCAAATGAAACGGCTTTTTTTATTTTCAAACCGTTAACAGAAATGTAATCAACATCTAATTTTAGATACTCAACAATTCCTCTCACCTTCCAACAAAATGGGCAGGTGTGCAACATGTGCAATGTCGCTTTTGCCATACCCCTGCGAATGACAAAGCGCATTTCAATCCTTGTCTGGAGTGTCAGATACAGGTTTCCAGCCAGTTTTCCAAAATTCAAGATCATCTAGCCAATTCAACCACTCCTTATCAGTGCTGGATAGCAACCTTATGGCTCTGCTATCCAATGCTTCTTTGTTTACTGTAGATAGGGAGCCATTGTCTAAGCATTCTTGCCATTCTACCTGCATTTGCCTTATTTGCCGCTTAGCTTCTTCTGGATTGTCAAAATTCCGCTCACACATATCGCGTAATTCTAGTAGCCATGTGCGGCCATCTTTAGTCACAGGTTCGATAACCCGTTCAGGAACAGCCGATTTTTTGAAAGGCCACCATCCCATGGGATTGCGTAACAACACTAGCATTTGAACTTGGTTCATGCAATCATAACAAACAAGTGAACCTTTCAATAGGGTTGTTGCACCGTCCCGACCATGGGAAGAATCACGATTCATGTCCATGGCTTGACAAAACAGAGATCATACAATATGATGTTAGAGGCGTACCATGAAAGACTAAAGCCTCGTAATATCAGTATAATCCATCATAACGGGAAAAAGACGTTGGATGACTATGTTGCTGATTTAACAAAAACTCCATCTCTATATCTGTTTGATGAAGGCGGGGAGGAACTTACTTCCCGAGAATTTGCTGCGCTTGTCAAAAAATGGAATATTAGTAATCAAGACACAGCTCTAGCAATTGGCCCAGTTGATGGTTGGCAACAATATACTGGCAGCACAGGGAAGACAATCTCATTATCAAAACTCACCTTTCCTCATGAACTCGCATCGGTCATACTTGCTGAGCAAGTTTATCGCGCAACCGAAATTAACAAAGGAACAAAATATCACAGAGACTGAGCAAATGCTCAAAGATAACCCTTCAATGGGATGCTTGCTGATACTATGATTCTGCCCGAGTCAACCATTGTTTGGATTCTGCTTTTGTTTGACGCAGTAGTTGGGTTTGTGTTGATTTTTGGCTCAAGGAGCCAACCCTTTCCGACACCCGCAAGGCGCTTTGGGACATTTATTTTGATAATAACTGGATTACTATTAATGGGGCAATCCGCAGAAAACCCAACAAGCCTTCAAGCACATCTAGGTATCATCTCTGTTATTGGGGCATTTGGTCTCGTGACTGGAATACATCATATGTTGAATACACGGCGAGAAGTGCTTGTTGCACCAATGGCGGGCTTCTTGTTTTGCGTTGGTGTTGCTGGATTGATAACCCAAACCTGGGAAGATTTAACCGAATTTGAACACTGGGCAGGGTTCCTTGCGTTAGTCGTGCTAGGTGGAGGACAGACATGGTTAGTTTTCCGAGGCCTACTCATCGGCCGGCTTCCACTTGCATGGAGTCAGGCAGGCATGGTTGCTCTGCATCGCGGTCAGTTGCACGGGACGCATGGCGCTCTAGAGTGCTTTGAGAAAGCGTGGGATGGGGACGAGGAACATCTTAATCCAATGGCATATTCTGCATTATTCAAAATCAATCAATTTTTGCAAAATGATGATTCTGCAGCCCACTGGCATGAATTGTTTATTGAATCAGGGGGGTCAAACGCAGTGGCCGAAGAGTGGCTAGACGCAATCGATGCATGCCTAACCAAGATAGGTAAATCCTCGAGCTTATCCGAGGAATAACTTACATAATTCGGCGTTAACAGCGCTTAATTTACCTTAAAAGAGCAATTTTACCAACATTTTATTTAGTTAAAGGTAGATATATACATATGAGTGATATGTTTAGGCGGGTTAGTAAATTAGAATTATCTCCAGTGATGTTTGCCACACTTTTAGTTTGGTTTAGCGCTAACTTGATTTCACAACTCATCTACATGGCAATTTACGGCGGCCCGTACGATGGCGTGGGCATGCTAGCATCACTTGGTTCGATTTACTATGTGATCATCGTTGCAGAACTTTTACTGTGGGTTTGGTTACTTGGGGTCCTTATTCTCAAGGTTATCAATTACTCAACTAATGACCAACCACAATGTGAAATCGGTATTAATCAATTACCTAACAAATCGACAACATCGGGGTAAATCTAACGATGGATTCAATACCCTTCTCGTCTAAGGGCACTCATGTCCGACATGTCTGAGTTACCAATCTATTCTGGCCGACCAATGGACCCCTGTGATTTGTTAAATTCTGACCAAGTTTCCGGGAATATACCATCAACTGCCAAGATAATAACAATTGAACAAGCAAGAGCAAGTTTGCCTCAAGCTCGAGATCTACTAGTTCAACTCCAAGCAATTAGTGATAACGCGGCAGACCTTACTGAAGAACTAGATATAATTCTTGAGAGTTATGATTCAAGCCACGAGCACGTTACGGAGCTGGCTGACTACCTTGCAAGCATGATTCACTCTTGGCATCAAGTTGTTGATAAAATGGAGTCAACTGGGGCGAAGATGGCCTGTTTAGACCCTGGCAGACTTGAATGGTATGGGGTTGTTGATGAACAACTAGTGTTATACAGTTGGGCTCAAGGTGAGGATGATATTGAGTGGTATCATAGTATTGAATCAAGTTTTATCGCCCGTAAACCACTCATAGAAGCGTGACTTGGCGTAGGCTAGGCGGCGAGAGCATGGTTCGAATTAATCGAGTTTATACCGGTACAGGCGATGATGGAACATCTGCATTTGTTGATGGATCAAGACATAGGAAATCACACGTGAGATTTTCAGCGGTCGGCACATGTGATGAATTAAACACCGTGGTCGGTGTCATTAGAAGGGAGTGCTCAGACCTGCCCCAACATATCGATGGTGGCAGTAGCTCATCAATCGGTAGAATACAGAAAATTGCCGAAGCGGCCTTAGACAGAATTCAAAATGAGTTATTTGACCTAGGGGCTGAACTGGCTTGTCAACCCAGTAAACTACCTGAATACATGCAATTGATTAGCAAACAGCAATGCGATTCCTTGACCGATGAAATGGATGCATGGGTCGAACAAATTGAACCGCTCACCAGTTTCATCCTCCCTGCTGGTAATGGTCCAGAACCAGTAATTCACCATGCTAGAACCGTTACTAGACGGTTGGAGAGGGCCCTCGTTGCTATCGAAGACGAGGAAGGGGAGAATTCGGTCCGCAGTGAAGCCCGTGTTTATGTAAACCGGCTATCTGATTGGTTTTTTGTCTTCGCTCGCTGGGTCACAAAAAATCTTGGCGATCGAGAAACCCTCTGGACTCCATTAGGTAAAAGACAGGATGCTGGCAGTGTCGCAGCGATGATTAGGAAATTCCATGAAAATGAACAGGAATTTGACGATTTAGCTTAGACCGTGATTATCAGCGAATAATCTTGCAGCAGAGATTACGCTTTTCGTTTCGATATGCGTCGCTAAATCATGAGCAGAGTCCCAGTCGAGCCACATATACTCTCTATGTTCTCGTGACAATTTTACAGTCATTTTTTCAGTGGTTGCCAGGTACCAATGTACCTGTTTTTTGGTTCGCTTTCCTTTATTCTTGAACGAATATTCAGTCTTGGTTTTGAAACCTGAAATGAACTCAATCTCGTTAATCCCAGTTTCTTCCGCCAACTCTCTTGCTGCGGTTTCTTGGTGATTCGTGTCAACATCCTCGACGTGACCTTTTGGTAAGTCCCAATGACCCTGGGGATATTGTAATAATAAGATAGTCCCGTAGTTGACTAAAACCACCCCACACGACGTTTCCATGTATATCGCAAAGCGGGATTAGTGTTGATAGTTTTTATCCATGAAGTAAGAAATTTATACATCGTGTCCGCTAAGGACTACTCAATGAGTGTTGGTGGCATCCCACAATTTGACAGAATCGTCGCCGATTCTGACTTTGATGGTCTATGCGGTGCAGCAATCCTAAAGCGATTTAATCCGCATGCAGAGGTTATCTTTTCTCATGCGGCATTAATTCGTAGCGGTAGTTTGGATGAGGTAATCAATGAGAAAACCGCTATTGTTGACTTACCATTCCACAGTAATTGCGGTTGGTATTTAGATCATCACCAGACCAACAAACCATCGCAGGATCAGTTAATCCAATTTGAATTAAGGGGAGGTAAAATTGATTGGCAAGCTACGCCATCTGCGGCACGTTTGGTTTATGAGATTATCAGACCGTACTCAAATCTTGAAAATTTCATAAGTCTAATGCCATTTGTCGATGCACTAGATTCAGGTGGAATCACCCTCGATGAATTTCTTGAGGATAATCAATTGATGCGGTTTAGTCGTACCTTGTCAAAATCTGAAAACGAATATATGCAGAGGTTAGTACACCTTTTATCAACAGGTTCAACAATTGAGGAAATCTTAGTAATGCCTGAAGTGGTAGAAAGGTTAGAATTTCAACATCGCAACCGAGTGATGTTATCGGATGTGGTAAAGGAAAAGACACAAATTGTAGACCGCTTAGCAATATGCCATTTAGAAGATACTGGGTACTTTTGCAACGGTTATTTGGTAACTGCAACAGTAGGAGAACAGGCTGATGCCTGCTGCATTATTCACGGTTTCACTGACGGAACATTGGATAATCCCGAAAGACCGCCATTATCTGCAAGTTTCTACGCTAATTCATTTATTCAGGATGGTCAAAATCGATATGATTTATCGCGCTTAGCGACGCTTTTTGACGTCAATGGTGGCGGTCACGTGAACGCATGTGGATGCCGAATACAGGACCCTGGGTTGGAGCATAATTTGGCTGAGTGGGTCAAGATTTGGCGGCAACGTGAGACACGTTTGAAGGTGGTCTAAATCACTGAAAATATGTATAAAAATCCGAGGAACGCGTGAATAAATACCAGTGCCATAATAAAATCTGCGGCTCTACCATGTTTTAATTTCTCAACCGCATAATTGTCGTTGCTGTCTCTTTTTGCTTTGGCCTTTTTACCTAGGTTCACCATCACTAATAGCAGTATTAAGCCAAGTGGTCCAATAAATCCGTGTAAACTTGTAGGCCATATTTCAGCAAATAAGTCTCCTTGACTGCGCCAACCAGCCAGCATTCTTCCTAAGAAAGCAACTCCTACAACGGCAAAGCCAGACCAAAGAATCAATTCACCAGACTTTTGGTGTTTTTCTATCGCTGCTCTTCGTTCCTCTCCCTTGAGAATTCTGCTTTGTTTGCGCCATGAATATTGTTGCCACAGCCAAAAAATTAACGCGCTAGCCAAAATTGGATGGGCTAGCAAAGCAGCAACTCTGATGTAATCCATGGGCTCAGTTATTGTGCTCCAAGTGTTCTTTATTGATGAACACTAGTGATGAATCTGCCTTCAGGCAGTAATTTTCTTGCTCTCTTGCCGGTTAATTGAATAGCAACCTACTAAGCGGGTATTATGTAGGAGGCGGCTAATCTGCAAGAAGAGCACGTGGCGAATTGTTTAGACATCGCCTTCCAAACAAATATTCCAAAGCAACAGAGGAAAGCCAAGGTGGCGAAATCCGCTGATTGGCTTATAATGGATAAAAAATGGCGCAGCATACTCACTCTAGCGTTAGATGAAACGGAAATTCCAGGCGACGACGACGATTCTGCGACGCCAAAAAGTTCCCGCATGATGCGGCGAAGGAATAGAGGGAACTCACCAAAATCAGCACTCGATTGGTTACCTAATAGCGAAAGTATCGCTAATGATGATGCTAATTCTGATGCCTTTAGACTGGCAGTGTTGTTAATCAATAAGCAATTAAAGCGAGGAGATTGGAATGATGAACTCACCACTTTGGAGAATTCAATAAGGCAAAACTGTTTGACTAATGGCGTTGATATCGTTTGGCATACCTTAGGTCAAAAAACCGCACTACTGGCCCAATTTCTCGCTTTTCCAACGGTTAAGAAACGGACAAAATCCAGGACAAATGTCGATATCAACGCTGGTCGAATAGACGTCTTTGACACTGCTCAACTGGCTACAGCAATCAATGCGCTAGCCCCATTGTGTCAAGATGCCAACCAACAAATTGCGATTCAGAAAGTGCAGTCACAAATAACCGCAAAGCGGTCAATAGAGGTTGGTGAAGAACTGTTGAATTTGACTGGTAAATCCTCTATAATATCAGTAATTCTGGCGATCGTAACTGGCAATGATGCTAGTAAAGCGATAAAGCAATTGTCCAAGGTGGATAAATCTCTTGCTGATGAGTTCAGTGATTTGGTTCGGTTAATTGCAGGGAAGATTAACGATTGGAAGTTTAGTACAGACGGAGGGCAGGATGGTTTATCCAAGGCTCGTCAAAGATTTGCATGGTTGAATTTTCCAGACTCAGTGAGTGACTTAACTCCCGAGGAAATAGCAGATGGCATTGAGATTTTACAATCAATCGCTAATTCTCATGCACAGCAACAGAACCTTCGATGGATCTATCTTTCCGCATTAGCGAATTCTGGTAAGCGCGAAGAGGCAGCAAAACTACTTATTTCGAATACCTTGGATCATTCGATTGAAATTGAAAAGCTGTATGATTTAGTGTGTACACTAGGCTCGCAAGAAGTGGAAAATTGGCTGGTAGAGCAAATGCAGTCGCTAGATGAAGGGGCACTGATACACATTGCAGGACAGCCTCAAACATCGCTGAGCCTTAGAAACGAATGTTACAAACAGATGCAAGATACTGGTGGTGAGGGCTGGGAAGACTTGTCAATGCAGGCAGTAGAGGTATTTGCACAGAAGCTTGAACTGAGAAGGCTTAGCAGAGTACTCACAAGTAATGACATCGCACCAATTTCTCATCCATACGAGGCGTTGATTTCTTATCACATCCTAGCAACTAATAGCGAACAAGATTTATGGGAGCAGTTTGTTGAAATTAGGAAATTAGCGCTTACCTCGATTCATAGTACTGACCCTCCATCTTACTTGTCCGCAATGTCTCAAAGCCTGATTATGCTAATGGAGGGCAATAAGGCTGATGAAAAGCCATTTACCATTTTGCCAAAAAAGGCCTACCAAGCCCTCAAGCAGGCTAGAAATGCCCTGCAACAAGGCGGCACAGGTATTGCGTCAAAAACCCACATTGAACATCTACAAAATAGCGTTGAGCAAGCAGATCTTTCTATTCTAGAAGAGAATTTACTATCTGTATTGATTAATACACTAAAACTCAATCAAGCGACAATCTCGTTACAACACGGAGAGTTGGGTGAAGATATTTTGACAGGTTTGAATGGTTTGCTTGGCGGGTCCGAGGTACCCACACGATTGATTCGGTCAATTAGACAATTAGTGTTTGATTATGATATAGGATTAACAGATTTAGTTACTTGGTATCAGAAGAATGATCCCCTTTCGCCATGGCATACGCTCGCTAGAGCGGCACTTTTTGCTCAAGACAGTGACGAATTAAATGCGGCACGAGAGTACCGTCGCGTCGCAGAGAGTGGGGCCTTTGATTTCGAGAATTCAATGATATTATATCGAAAGTCAATTATTCACCTTGCTCATGCCGAGCAGTGGAGTGAAGCAGTTGATTTGCTAAACAATCAACCGGCACTCAGAACGGCAATCACCAAACGCTTCCAGCTTTATCTTAGAGTTTCATTTACCGCTAATGATCAGAAAACCAACGAAGCAACTCAACTGCTGAAAGATTTTGTTCGGCGGTCGAAACAGGTTGAGGAAGAAAACTTTGAAGGCGAAATTATCAAGAAAACTGTAACATATTTTGCTGAAGATGAGTTGGATAGCCTTCGCAACTACCCCTTCGAGCATGCGAGAGAATTACCACCCGAGCCGTTCTCTGGTCGAGTAACTGCAGCACTTAATTCGATCCAGAGAAACAAGCGTAGAACTAGACACGGATTCGATGGGAGATTCCGCAATGAGATGCTTCAACACCCTCCTTCAATTATGGCACTGTATGATATTGCGCGAGATTCAGCTGATAAAAATCCTATTGAAGGACTGATGTATCTCGAGCGAGCGCAGAATTCTGGCAAGTTCAAGCCGGCTGAAATGAAGCGGCTATATGACGCAGAAAGAAGCCTGTTCGCGACACACAAGAGAGATATTCCTAACTCTGCAAGACGTTACCTCAAAAACCTCGCGTTACCACCGTTGGTTGTTGTTGACACCAACATCTTGGTCGATGCATTAGTAGACAAAATCGCCCACCAACTCGAACTCGCTAGCGAGACGAGTCTTGATTCCTTCGAGCATGATAATTTCCACAGAGTATTGCTGAGTCGAGCCGATGCTGGTAGAATTAATCTCTGGCTACCCTCGATAGTTCGACACGAGATAACTGAATTGAGCAAGCGTCACGGTAGATTAAGAGCAAAATTCCAATCATCCCTCGTGAAACCAGAAGTGTTGGATTCTGTCTTTGACGATAAGAAAATAGCCCATTTAGTAGATGATGTAGTGGATGAATTTAATCGTTGGAAACCATTTGATGTACACCTAGAAAATGAAGCAAAGGATGTAGAGTGTGTCGAACAGATTACTGAGTTCCTTAGTGAATATTCTGAGATATATGAGGAACTTACTGAGATGAAATCCGCGCGGGATGCTAAGCAGAACCGGACCACTATAGGGGATTTGACAGTATTTCCCGAAGCGGCTGACAGGAATATTATGGCTATCGTCAAACTGCTCGCTTCACAATCGATTGAGGGACATGGTAGCATTTTGGTGGCAACCAGAGACGGAGATTTTACTTTGACTGCAAGAGCATTTGAGGAACGTTTTGGCTACGGTATCATCAAGAATAGTAAAATGTTAAACTCATGGCTGAACTAATCTAACATTGACAAATGTTAGAATTGATTATTATCACTCACATATGAGAGATTATTGCATCACCAAACTCACTACACTTGAGCAGGTGGGCATCATCCATTAGTCTTTCAAAATCATATGTGACGGTCTTTGCAGAGATCGCGCCCTCCATGCCTTTCACGATTAAATCTGCAGCATTCAACCAGCCCATGTGCCTCAACATCATCTCGGCACTAAGGATAACGCTGCCCGGGTTGACCTTGTCCTGGCCGGCGTATTTTGGGGCGGTCCCATGAGTAGCCTCGAAAATCGCTATTCCAGTATCGTAGTTGATATTTGCTCCAGGAGCAATACCAATTCCACCTACCTGTGCAGCTAGGGCATCTGATATGTAGTCGCCATTCAAATTCATTGTAGCAAGCACCGAATACTCTGCGGGTCTAGTGATAATTTGTTGCAGCATTGCATCAGCAATTACGTCTTTTACTATTATCTGTTTTTCAGTATTAGGATTAGTGAATGTGCACCATGGCCCACCGTCTAGTTCAGTAGCACCAAACTCATCCTTAGCAAGTTGGTAACCCCAGTCTCTAAAACCACCCTCAGTGAATTTCATGATATTTCCTTTGTGAACTAGGGTTACAGTGTCCTTATCATTATCTACCGCATACTTTAACGCCGCTCTAACAATTCTAGCAGTGCCTTCTTGTGATATTGGTTTTATGCCAATACCTGAGGTATTAGGAAATCTAATCTTATCAACACCCAGTTCATCTTGTAAAAAGGAAATTAATTTTTTGACACCATCTGTCCCTGCTTCCCATTCAATACCAGCGTATACGTCTTCACTATTCTCGCGAAAAATAATCATGTCAACATCTTGTGGTGCTTTTACTGGTGAAGGGGTACCATCATACCAACGAACCGGCCTTACACAGGCAAATAGGTCTAGTTTTTGTCGGAGCGCAACGTTTAGCGATCTAATTCCACCACCAACTGGGGTAGTGAGTGGGCCCTTGATTGAAACTAGGCCATTTCTCATGGCAGCAAGCGTAGCTTCAGGCAACCACTCGCCGGTGTTATTGAAGGCTTTCTCGCCGGCCAATACCTCAGACCAGTGGATTTGTTTCTCACCGTTGTACGCCTTGGCTACTGCGGCATCGACCACCTTGATCATCACGGGACAAATATCAACGCCGATTCCATCTCCTTCGATATAATGGATAATTGGATTGTTAGGTAC
>DAUW01000106.1 GCA_002505355.1 Euryarchaeota archaeon UBA229
GCGCCGAGAGAGGGATTTGAACCCCCGAGGGAAGATCCCACGCGATTTCCAGTCGCGCGCACTACCAGGCTATGCGATCTCGGCCTAACCCTGCGGTGGCTATTCTCCGTTTAACATTCACGCCCACTGACAACCACTTGATTTAGCGAAAATACTCAAAGGTGATTCGACTAGCGTTAACCATGACCGACCCACCCGGTGAGTCAACTATGGACACTGGTGGGATGCCATTTCGGTTAAGAGACATGGAATTAAAAGTCAAAGTTGGAGACATACATCCTATATTCGATCGTATCGACGACTTACGAAAACAGTGGAAATTTATGATACTGCTAGCCATAAATGATTGGAAACGACCTAATTACCTCATGCTGGCGTTCGGAATCCTAGCGTTCACGCTAGGCTCAGTTTCCACTGACATCATTTCCGGAGGTGATTCGCACTCCACTGGGATGGATGGTTTGATGGAGATTGGGTCGTTTTCCTTCTTCCAAATGTTGTTATCAATAGTTGCTTGGGTGATTTTCCTCTATTTTGTGTGGGTTGAATACCCAGTCATGCGAATACATTCGATAACTATGATGTTGATTTGGAATGGTATGGTATTTGCCAATGTGTTCTTCCATCAGAACAATCCTCAGTGGCCCGCAGATCTTGCATTATCAGACATGATGTTTGGGACCTTGATTATGCTGGTTGTGGTGTTTTTCACTTACTTTTTCTGGAAGGCAGTAAGCGATACGAGGGACTTACATGTTCAAGTTCACCACGTACATGAAGACGTGAGAATCATGGAACGGGACATGTATGAGCATTCCCTTGGTGGTTGGGGCTCAATGCTCCTAGTGTGGTTCTCAGCGGCTTTCACATCGGCATGGTCCGGAGTCAACTTCGTTGCGTCGAGGAACAATGAAGCCTATCTTACCCTAATCGTTCACGTACTAACTGGAATATTGGTTGTACCGTTAATTTTGATGATAATATGGTACCCTCAGAGAATGCTTGGTACAACCACTAAGATTAGCACCTCGGCAGCTTTGACTGCAGAAATTGAGATGAGTCAAGGACAACTGAATATATTCACCGACGCAAAATGTCCGGAGTGCTCCGCCTCGGTAAAGTTGACAATGGAGATGGATGGACAAATATCCGTGCCTTGTCCTGAAGACGGCTGCGAAACGAGAACTGGCGTAATCGGCACAATTTGTCAGGGCTGTGACAAAGAGTTCCCATCGAGATTCAACTGCCAATCCTGTAACACAAATATCCCATATGTTGATACTATCCCGGATTCGGAGGCATGGTGATGTTCTCACACCTCAGGGACGACTTCCCAACTCTGCGTGGAGAA
Source organism: Euryarchaeota archaeon UBA229 (assembly GCA_002505355.1). Lineage (GTDB taxonomy): Archaea > Thermoplasmatota > Poseidoniia > Poseidoniales > Poseidoniaceae > MGIIa-L1. The sequence goes on from DAUW01000106.1 coordinate 1,352, forward strand.
AATGCCCCCTCGTATCTTGATAATGCCTGCGTTACGTTGAAACCAGACTCAGTTATTGACTCAATCAGTGATTACTACCGAATGTACCCGGGGTGTGGTGGAAGGTCGGTACACCGTTACGGCACTCAAGTCTCAAGATTAGTCAGTGAAGCGAGAAAATCCATTGCCAAATTCATCAATGCAGATTCAGTGAACGAGTTCGTTTTTACGAGAAACACCACCCATTCACTTAATCAAATTGCTAAGGGCCTGTCGTGGAATGAAGGCGACGTGATAATAACCGGAGATAGAGAACACAACTCTAACCTAGTCCCGTGGCTACAACTTGCCGAGGAGCAAGGAATCGAACATAGGGTTGTGGAATCTAACCCGGATAATACCTTCAACCTAGACAAATTTGAACAACTCTGTGAAGAGGTTGGTGATCGATTAAAATTAGTCTCATTGTCTCAAGTTGGGAATTTGGACGGCATCTCAGTTCCAGTAAAAAAAATAGCCAAGATAACTCATGAATATGACGCATTGATGGTCGTTGATGGGGCTCAGTCAACACCGCACATGCGTGTTGATGTACAGGACTTGGGTATTGATTTCATCGCCTTCTCAATCCACAAAATGTGCGGACCATCCGGCATGGGCGGGCTGTGGGGTAGGTATGACTTACTCAACTCAATGCGCTCTATACAAGCAGGTGGACAAACCGTTGAAACCTCACACTATGACTCAGTGAAATGGGCTGCTCCACCATCAAAATTTGAAGGGGGCTTGGGTAACTTTGCAGGAATGATTGCCAGCGGTAAGGCAATAGATTACTTAGCCAAATTGGATATGGATGCTGTACATGAACACGAGATTAAATTAAACAGCATCATAACCAACAAGATAAAACATTTAGACGCCATTAACATTATTGGACCAGAGGATGCTAATCATCGTGGAGGAATATGTTCAATACTCATGGGAGATTTACCCTCACATGATATTGCAATCTTACTTGATGAGGCTGCTAACGTCATGGTTAGGAGTGGCCAACATTGCGTTCATTCGTGGTTTAATGCTCGAGGTCATGCCAACGGCTCGCTTCGAGCATCGGCATATTTCTACAATACCGAGGAAGATGCAAACCTTTTTGCCGACACCTTTACCGAGGCTGTTGAAGCATTCAGTTGATTGTTATGGATGAAATCCCAGATTTGGTTGTCTCACCTCAAATCCCTGACGCGACACTACTCGAATCAAATAACTCCCCAAAAAAGACGCTTGTGGTACTCGTAGGTGTAACCCTCTTGTTGGTGTTCTGTGGCGCATATATTGTTGATTTTTTCAAAGAAAATGACCTATTTGGACCCAGGCCAACAAATGCCGCATTGGATGCTCAAGAGGTGTATAGCGAACTAGTTCAAACTGCTGACTTGGGATACGACGGGTCTGGTGTGAAGGTCTGCATTGTTGACTCGGGAATCGACACCAGTCACAGAGATTTGGCAAACATGAACATGGTAGCGTGGCGGGATTTTGTTAACAATCAGCAAGAACCCTACGACGACCAGGGCCACGGAACAAGTATGGCTGGGATCCTAGTATCTGATGGATGGATGAAAGGTGTTGCTCCGAAAGTAGATCTATACATTGCTAAAGCATTGTCTGGTAATGGTTCTGGTGATGATGGCGATGTAGCTGAAGCCATAGATTGGTGTGTTGAACAGGGTGTCAATATTATTTCACTATCACTTGGCGGTGCACCGGGATTAATACCGTTCAACCCGTTCTCAGGCCGCGACTCAGGTGACGCTGCAGAAGATGCGATCGAACAAGGAGTGGTTGTTATCGCCGCAGCGGGTAATGACGGAGGTCCGAACGACGATGGTGATGTAGCGCACCCATCAAGCGAACGGTTAGTTATTTCCGTAGGGGGTGTTACTGAAGATGGTAGCCACTGGAGTGGCTCATCGATAGGAGATAACAATGGAAATCTATTCCCAATTATTTTACCACGGCAAGACCCAAACAAAAAGCCCGAAGTTGTGGCACCAGCAAAAGGTGTACCGGTGATAAATAATCAAGGCACGTGGTCGATTGTTGACGGCACAAGTGCTGCCACAGTGTTTGTTACCGGAGCCATTGCGCTATTGATTGAAGCAAATCC
>DAUW01000096.1 GCA_002505355.1 Euryarchaeota archaeon UBA229
ATATATCGATTGATAGTATCATATTGGAATTGATTATCAGCGAGATTGTCCCCTGACCAACCCATTGCAGTCTCTCCTTTGAGATAATAATCCGTACCAACCGTTTCAAATCGCTCGTTGATGCGGGTTGCTAGATTAGTAGCAGCAAGGTCGTCGACGTGTTTGACAGCATCAATACGGGCACCATCGAGATCAAACTCTTCCAACCACCAGAGCGCATCTTCGATAAATTGCTCAGATGCTTCTCTTACTTTCCAATTAACATCAGGCATATATGGCGTAAATTGGCAACTCAAACGATATTCTGTCCAATCACAATTTTCAGTGCCGCAGATACAACCTTGATTGAACCATTCCGGATGGTTTTGATAGTAAATATGGTCCTCATGTACGTGATTTACCACGTAATCCATCATGACTCTGATGCCTGCTGAGTGTGCCGCATCGACCATATCTTTGAGTTGTTCTGCCGTGCCTAAGCGAGGATCCACTTGTCGTGGCTCAATCGGCCAATAGCCATGGAATGCTGAGACGTCATGGACTCCGTCAGCAGCCAAACCTGTCCCTTGAGCATTGGTGTTGAACGGTGTAAGCCACAGTACATTAACCCCTAAATCAGCAAAATAACCAGATTGTATTTTGCCAGTCACGCCTTCTAAGTCACCGCCGAGCCAATCAGCACCAGCAGCTGCTCCGGTTGGTTGGCCATCATTACTCTGATTTCCGTTAATGAAACGATCAGTCATAATCATGTAAATCAGCGAATCTTCCCAAGAAAATTCACTTTCTGGACCGACCCAAAAAGGAACTAAATGGTCATATGCTAGGTTGCCGTCAGTGTCAGATAATTCCAACTTCAAACTGTGCTTACCATGAGCAAGTGTCGTTGTGTCTAAAGTCCAAGTCATCCCAGACGAATCCCAGACTGCCGCTTCCAGTCCTGCGGGAGTACCGTCCGGCCCTGCCCCACTTGTCCCGGGCAGGAATGTAATAGTCAGTTGCCCGTTGGTCAAATCGCTAGCAAAATTAGGCCTGAGTGAATCCTTGACGCGCACAACGGAATTCTCAACATTATCGCAATAACCTCGGTAGGGGTTGGTCGAGTCGAAAATGTACTCGCCATCAACGATAAATTTGTAGCAGTAAATTCCTTCAGCCAATGGTAATTCAGCAGACCATACTCCTGAGGTTTCTGTTAATGGAGTAACATCATCCCAGTTCCACTCGCCGACTAGATCAACTGTATTCGCCGCACCACTCCAGGTGAATTCGGTATGACCAGTTGAGTAATCAATTTCCGGGTTATCAGCCGATGCAGGAATCATCGGTAGCAGTATCACTGTGATAAACAAAATTGCAGCCATTACCTGTGATTTCACATTACCACCCTAACTACTCCTGCTTGAAGAGACTATTTGCGGTGTTCACTAAATCATCGATATGCTCACACAAGAAACCTTTGACAAATTCGTTGGCTGGATTATGATAAGCATTCAATGGCTCGTCATGTTGCTGGAGCACCCCCTTATCGAGTATAGCAATACGATCTGCTAACGTCATTGCCTCAATTTGATCGTGAGTGACATAGATAGTTGTGGTACCAAGTTCGTCATGTAATTTCCTAATCTCAGCGCGCATCTGGTGCCTTAGTTCCGCGTCAAGGTTTGATAATGGCTCATCCATTAAGAGTACTTTTGGTCGCCTAACTAAAGCTCGACCCAGTGCAACTCTTTGGCGTTGACCGCCGCTCAATTCCTTCGGTTTCTTGTCTAGATGTTCTACTAGATCGAGCATTTCCGCAGCTTCTTGAATTCTAACCTTTATCTGATCACCAGTGAGTTTAGCCTCACCTTTTGCCATCCTTAGACCAAACGACAGATTGTCGGCGATGGTCATGTGCGGATATAGCGCATAAGATTGGAAAACCATACCGAGACCACGCGCTCCGGGAGGCAGGTGATTGACAGTTACTCCATCAATTTGGATTTCTCCGTGAGTAACCTCTTCTAGCCCGGCAAGCATCCTCAATGTTGTCGATTTTCCGCAGCCAGAGGGGCCAAGTAACACGAGGAATTCGCCATCTCTGATTTCCAAATCTAAACCGTCTACTGCAACAAATCCGTCATCATATTGCTTCGATACCGCATTATACCTCACGCTAACCATCGTATCACCCCTTCACTCCTCCAGCAGCAAGTCCCTCAATTAGGAACTTCTGGAAGAATAGGAATAACAGCGCAACTGGTAAGCTAACCAGTATACTTGCAGCAGCAAAGTCGCCCCACGCTTGCCCGGTTGCTGATATTAACGAGGCTAACCCTACTGGCAGAGTATACATATCATTGGACGTATTGAATGTCAGTGCTAACAAGAACTCGTTCCACGCGGCGAGGAAACTAAACAATGCTGTCACTGCGACTGCTGGAAGTGATAAAGGCAGAACAACTTTAGTAAATACTTGGAATTGATTACAGCCGTCTAAGGTGGCGGCTTCCTCTAATTCACGTGGTACCGTATCAAAGAATCCTTTGAGCATCCAAACACAAAGTGGTAATGCAGTTACACAGTATGCTAGAATAAGGCCTAGGTGAGAGTTAAGCAGACCTAGTGTTTTCATCACCAAAAAATATGGCACTAGTATGATAATCCCTGGGAACATCTGAACCAGCAGGAAGGCGAACATTGAGACATCGCGGCCGGTGAATTTGTATCTGCTAAAAGCATAACCTGCGGGTATAGCAATAACCAAACCAAGTATACTGGTGCCAATTGATACAATCAGTGAATTTCTAAACCATAACCAAAACGACTCCCCTTCTAGAATTTTAGTGAAATGCTCGCCACTAAATGAATCTCCTATTTCTCCGCCAAGAGCATTGCCGGGCGATAAAGCGATATCAAAAATCCAAATTATCGGAATTAAAGTGATGACGACGAAATGGAGCAGCGTGATATGAGATCCGATTACTTGATAGCGTTTCTGGAGGTTGAAATTCCGTTCTAAACCATACTCAATCGCCGAGGTCGACAATTGTCTTGTTGCCCAGACTGATACTGCACGATTCGACAACCAAAATAGGGAAATTAATCCTGGAACAATCATCCAGGCATTTATCCAGAGGTTAAATACCGTAGCTGGCATTAGTATCAAGCGGTATGCTCCAAGCGATATCACGGCGGTAGAAATCAAAACGGCAATATTTCTCTGCTGGGTTTGATTTGGTTGCGGAAGTGATGCACGGAGTACGGCTAATGCCGAACAACCGATGAAACCAATCAGCAATAATTCATCATCTCCGCGGAGGAAATCAAAGGTAAGGAGTAAGATATTGACTATTGTCGCAACGACTAGCCAATTGCGCAATGTGGTCACCTCAATAGGTGTATACCAAGCTCGAATTACTTGCTGATTGGTCATACTGCAGCCTCCGTCGCATTAGTTTGCTTCATGTATGTCCAAGAGAATGCTAGCAGCATTAGGAAAATTATGACTGACCAGGCAGCAGCCACACCATAGGCGCCGTCGCGGAAAGCCACGTCGTAAACATAGGTGATCAAAATATCAGTTTGTCCTGGCTCGCCAAAGTATAGATCAGGGCCGCCATCCGTCATTAGGTAAATCACATTAAACATGTTAAATGTCCAAATAAATCCAAGTAATGATAATGGCACTAAAGCGCTCCTAAGATTCGGGAAAGTCAGGTGGCGAAAAGCGTCCCAACCTGTTATTCCATCAATTTTTGCGGCTTCATACATATCGCTTGGTAACGCTTGTAGAGCGCCACTAATCGACATCATCATGAAAGGAATCCCTAACCAGATGTTTACTAAAATGACAATGATTTGAGCTCCTGTTGGATCAGAAAGAAAATTAATATCGGTCCCCAGTAAATCATTAATCAATCCATCCGGCTGGAACATTCCCTTCCACACAAGTACTGAGATGTAAGACGGTACCGCCCATGGCAGAAGTAGGATTGTTCGATATGCTGTTTTCCCTCTTATGTCGCTGCGCTGTAAAACTAGGGCCAAAAATAAGCCCAAACCGATGTGAGCAGTGACGTTGACTATTGTCCAAACCAAGGTGAAAATAGTAACTCTAATGAAACCCGATGCAGTCAAGACCTCCCAAAAATTACCGAAGCCAATAAACACCTGCTCACCTAAACGGGTCTGATCAGCATCGGTAAATGACAGCCAGAAGCCGTACATCACAGGATAAAATGTTAGCACAGCCAATGACAGCATAGCTGGAGCAATGTAAAAATGAGCTAAACGCGAGTTGGTTTT
>DAUW01000131.1 GCA_002505355.1 Euryarchaeota archaeon UBA229
TCGACACTTTTTTGCAAAGCAATCAAAAAGGAGGACTAATACAGCATCTCGATAGGGATGTTGGAACGCCGGAAACCTTTGGATTTGCTGTTCCCTCTACAAGGAAATGCCAAGTCTAGAGAAACTGGTGAAGCTACACCAAGAATGACGACCCTAGAAAGACTACGTGCCGGTGTTGTACTCGCTCGAGATGCGGTAAAAGCCGTTAGCGTTACCGCAATGGAGGCACTGCGAGAGGGTGTTGCATTCATTGGAATTACCGACAAAAACGAGCTGGTTGATCCTTTTGAAAATCTGGACGCCCCAATATGGTCTGAACAACCGCCTCAGGAACTACTCAAATTAGCATATCAATACTGCGAGAAGCTAACTATTCAAGAAGCTGGTAACTTCTATCACTCATTCAAGTATCTGCCTGACGAACAACGCTTAGCCATGTGTGCAGTGTATGCTTTTTGCCGTCGAGCAGATGATATTGCTGACGGCGATTGGGCTGATCGATTTCCAGGCAGTGTCGGACAAACCGACCCAGAAGCAACCGAATATCGTGAACAGTTAGAGTCACTGCAAAATAGGGGTACTATCCTTGACGAGGAATCCTACTTGAACAAAATAACTCAGTTGTTCTTTTTCCGCAAGAAACTTTCGACATGCTACACAGACGTGTACTCAACTGACCCAGTTTTCCTTGCCTTGAAAGATACTGTCGATCGATACGGAATTCCAAGAAATGTGTTTGACGATTTAATTTCTGGCATGGAGGATGATCTCTACAATAACCGTTATCGTACATTCGACGAACTTTACGATTATTGCTATCGAGTAGCGTCAGTAGTTGGACTGATGTGCATTGAGATTTATGGCTATAATGACCCTATAGCCAAAAAATATGCAGAATCATGGGGCATTTTCATGCAACTCACCAATGTCTTACGAGACGTAGGTGAAGACATTGAACGCGATAGAGTATACCTCCCGCTAGACGAACTAGAGAAAAATGGAATTCAAGAATCTGAACTAGACGGCAAGGTAGTTTTGAACAAAACCTGGGAACCCTACTGTTATCACTATGCTAGAAGAGCTAGAACCTACCTTGAAGAAGCAAGGCAACTACTACCTTTACTGCCAAGAAGAACCAGATACTCTCCCGCCGCAATGATTGCATTCTACGACAAGATATTGCGACAAATTGAGAAAGAACAAGGTGACGTATTCACCAAGCGAGTAAAACTAAACAAATTGCAGAAGATGAGTTTAGCAGCAGCGGTTTATGTTAGGCACAGGATGTTGCCAAGAATACTAGACCCGTTGTGGAATGGGCTGTCTAAATTAGGAATACTGCCCTCTGTTTGAGGCTGTTGACAACTCAGTTTGTTCTAGTGAAAGCCTGTATACCGGTGATATAACGACCGAGAATTAGGTTGTGAATGTCATGGGTTCCCTCATATGTTTTCACAGATTCTAAATTAGCCATGTGACGCATCACTGGGTATTCGTCAAGAATTCCGTTGGCGCCGTGGATGTCACGCGCAATTCTTGCAATTTCCAGTGCAATGTCGACATTATTCATCTTGGCTAAGGATATTTGCTCGTTAAACCACGTTCCGTCATCCTTCTTCTTACCTAAGTGATAAGCAAGTAATTGTCCTTTGGTTATCTCTCTTAGCATGTAAGCCAATTTGTTCTGAACTAATTGGTAAGAGGCAATTGGTACATCAAATTGAATTCTCGACAAGGCATATGTTTTGGCACTGTGGAAACAAGCCATTGCCGCACCGAGTGCACCCCATGAGATGCCATAACGTGCGTTGTTCAGGCAAGAGAACGGTCCTCTGAGTCCTTTTACCCCGGGGAGTATTCTATCCTTGGGGATTTTACAGTCCTGGAATACTAATTCACTGGTTACCGAGGCTTTTAGTGAGTGCTTGCCTTTCATTTCAGGAGCGGTAAATCCTTCATCGCCTTTTTCAACAATGAAGCCTTTGATCACGCCGTCAAGTTTGGCCCACACCACTGCTACATCGGCAATTGTTCCGTTGGTAATCCACATTTTTGCTCCATTGAGCAAAAAGTGGTCGCCCATGTCTTCCGCCTTGGTTATCATGTCACCGGGATTGGACCCATAATCTGGTTCGGTCAATCCGAAACAGCCGACCATTTCACCGGTAGCAAGTTTTGGCAAATACTTATTCTTCTGTTCTTCACTGCCAAAATCCCAAATTGGATACATTGCTAATGAGCCTTGAACAGACGCAAATGATCGCAGCCCTGAATCACCGCGCTCTAGCTCTTGGCAAATCAGACCGTATGCGACATAGGATAATCCTGGGCAACCATATCCTTTTAGTGGCGCCCCAAGGACTCCCATTTCACCAAGGGCAACTCGCCATTCGTCAGGGAATACTCCAGCTTCGCAGGCGTGTTCTATTTTTGGAAGAACTTCTTCGTCAACCCACTCCCTAACCATGTCTCTAATCATGATTTCTTCTTCCGTAAGCAAGCTTTCTATGTCGTAAAAATCGAGCCCCTCAAACTGCTCCATGTGTTCTCCCCAATGAGTTGTGAACATAGGCGCTTCAATAACCTAACTACGATTAGGAATTTTCTACTTCTTTCTTTTACCCCTGAGTTGTAAATATTTTCGTTGCAGGAAGGGGCTGTTCATGTAGATTAAACCGAGAATCACACCGGGTACAGAAACCGTCACGGCAGCCAGTATTATGGTAGTTAACATCGTATTGTCTATCTTTATTTGATATGGTTCAAAAGCGATGATGTTGCCATTTGAGGTCATAACAAAACCACTGTTGAATCCTGTTTCCCAAACGTAAGAAATCTGTCGCCCGGCAATCACAGAGTCCCACTCTGCAAGCTGCGATGAGGAAATCTGAACTTTTGCTACGTCATTTAGCGCATCATATCGAACGGTTCCAGAAGGAGCCAAATAGATAATTGATGAACTCGAATGGCCCCTCGATGCAGAAATAAAATCTCCATCTAAGGTTGTATATTCAACCATATTGCCAACCGAGGATTGGGTATGGTCAACCGTGTTTAATTGGATAGAAATCATACGCAAACCGCTTGCAAACGCAACACACTCGTTCAACTGAGGGTCTGGACAATCTACATCTATCCAGGTGTTAGTTTTAGTTCCGCTAATCCAGGTTATGTTGTGCGTTGGGCCAATAACTCCCAAACCGCTAGAAATGGTTGATACCACACACAAGTCATAATTCATGTGGCACGATATGCCAGTTATTTCCGAGTTCGCATCGTTCCCCAAATTCAGAAAACCCGTACCTTCAGAGAATCGCCATATTGAGCCGTCATCACTGGCAAAGTATGCATAATCTCCAGCCGCTCGCCACTCTACGGCACTCATATCCCTACCGAGAATCGCGCCAGTACCGTTGACAATGGTGACACTGTGGTCAATCCTCTCATAGCGCATTGCTGTCCCAAAATCACCTGCGATCAATGCTGCCTCACCTCTAGGATGCCAAGCAACGTCATTGAAGTGATTATCTCGAGCGCTGTTCAACTCCACATCAAGCGAACGGTCTCCAGGGTTTTTTGCCGAGATTAAGTGTGCATATCCCTCTTGTCCAACGATGAGTACTGTAGCCCCATCTGGTGAAATGGCCGCAGTACTTATGCCAATATCGTAGTCGGCAATCGAAGCTTCGATTGACAAATCAACCTGATTGTTTTCAGCAATAACTACCGGGACCAAGAGTAAGAGCAGGAGAGAAATGGATAGGAAATTAGCGACTCGCACAATTTATCCACAAAGTGCTTTATCAAAACATTTCTCTTTAGCCTTTTTCTAACGGTGAGCCTTATGTTCAATGGTGTGTTGGCGTGACTCATGGAGAAATTCGCAGTTAAGCGTGGGCTGGTAAAACAAATTGGTGGAAATGCAGGACTTGCTAAATTAGCAACAGAATATTTTGATAATGTCAATGCAAATTCTAACGGAGAGTTTTCGGCATCGTTTGGTATCTTGACTAAAGTCAATGGTCACTTCGACAGCGATGGTAAATTGGTCGTTGACGTTGAACAATTGAAAGGCGATGCACTCGGAGAATTTCTGGCTGCCGATGGTGGCAGAGAGCAAGCAATGGAATCAAGAAAGCGCTGGTCAGGATTTTTAGATCAAGCCACTGGGTATAATGGCAAGCAGCGAGGCGATAAAGCCAAAGAGGAGGCAAAGAAATTCTCTAAAGCAAAATCCGCCATCAAGATGGCACACAAGTCGATGGAAATGTCAACAAAATTAACCGATGAGGTAAAAGAAACCGCATTAAGTATGATTGCGGAACTAGAATTAATGATTGAAAGTGGAGATGCTCCATCCGAAGGCAAAGTAAAGAAACTCAACGATTTGTTTTGAGGTGACTTTGATGGATATTGAACAGATGGTTATTCAATATCAAGAAAAGTGTCCGCGCATTAACGAATTAAGCAAAGAACAACTTGCCAGGGTGCACAAAATTATCAGTTCAGTGGAGGAAACTGTCGGATTAGACTACCTGGTTGATTGTATCGCCGATGGTAAAAGTGCTCGTGGCGATGGAATACTCAGGTGCTATGTTGGGTTTGAGCCATCAGGCAAGGCTCACATTGGATGGAAAGTCCTTGCCTTGCAACTAAAGCGAATGTTGGATGCCAAAGTAAATGTGTTAATCTTTTTAGCTGATTGGCACGCTTGGATAAACGACAAATTCCGCGGAAATATGGCTGATATACAACTGACTGCTAAGTACATGGAAGATACCTTTCGAGCCTTGCTAGATTATCCTCCAGAAGGAGAGGGGCCTGGCGAACTGAGATTTTATTACGCCTCAGAACTCATGGACAATGGGGATTACTGGGCTCGAGTACTCAGATGTTCCAAAGGCGCTACCTTGGCAATGGTTAGAAAGACTTTCACAATAATGGGTCGCGACGAAGCATCGTCGGACCATGATTTATCGAAATTTTTCTATCCCGCTATGCAGGCGAGCGACATTTTTGAGCTTGATATTGACATTGCAATTGGTGGCATGGACCAAAGGAAAGCACATATGTTCATGCGAGATGTTGCAGGAAAATACGGCTGGGATAAAGCAACATGTTTGCATACTCCAATAATTTCCTCATTAAAATCAAGCGGTTCAAGAATGGAAAGTTTTGACCACAAAATGAGCAAATCTGATCCCAACGGCGCCATATTGATTCATGATGAGCCGAAAAAACTCCGAAAGAAGATGCAGAAGCACGCATACCTGAATATAGAAGACGAGAATTCCCCCGTATATGAACTGGCAGAGCATGTAATACTGCCTGAATTTGGCGAAATTGTCGTAACCCCTAATCCAAAGTTTGGTGAACCCTCAACATGGACGAGTTTGATTGAATTCAAAACTGCAGTTATGGACGGCACCATTCATCCCCTTGATGCCAAATTTGGCGTTGCGGACGGTATCTCGCGAGGCCTCGAAATTGTTGCAGAACATTTTGCCAAGAATCCAAATTTGCTTGACGAAGTTACCGGAATTATCAACCGCAAGTAACTCTTACGACATATTTTGCTCTAATAATTGAATACAAATGTTCATGAATTGAATTACACAGCAAACGACACAGGTGATAAAATGGTCAATATTGCAGTACTGGTAAAACAAGTCCCAGATACAAATTCAAAGATACAAATTGCTGGCGACAGAGTAGACCTATCCAGCGTTAAAATGGATATCAGTCCATATGATGAATTTGCAGTCGAAAATGCGCTACAGCACAAAGAATCCGCTGGTGGGACCGTAACTGCGATCACCGTTGGTGGTGCCGGCGCAGATAAAGTCTTGAAAGGTGTCAAAGCGCTCGGCGTTGACAACATCATACGCCTTGATTATGATGGTTACATGGATTCCAACGGACTGCAATCAGTGCTTGCAGAAGAAATATCTGCCGGAGGTTTTGATGTAGTCTACTGTGGTAAAGCTGCTGCGGATACGGGAGCCGGATCTACCGGCCCGGGACTTGCCGAAAAACTGGGCTGGGGCTCAGTATCGAATGCTACTGATATCAAGTTTGAAAACGGACTCACAGTAAGTTACCCAAGCGAGGGAGGTAATGCGATTGTTACTGTCAATCTGCCAGCGATTGTAAGTTGTGACAAAGGTTCAATTAAGGTAAGAAAATCTAATGTTAAGGGGATAATGATGGCGAAAAGAGCCCAAGTGGAGGTTAAGCCAATATCTCCACCAAATGCAAGTGTGACCATAGTGTCACAAATAATGCCCCCAGCAAAACCAGCAGGCAAACAGTTCGAAGGTGGAGATTCCGCTAACACAGTAGCCCAACTATTAAGAGATGAGGCAAACATAATTTGAGGTGAAAATATGACAGATACAATAGTAATTGCAGAATTATCGAAAGGACAAATTAGTAATGCAACCAATGAACTTGTTACCGCTGCTAATCAGTTAGGCAGTAATTGCACGGTCGTAGTTCCATGCACTGACTCAACAGTAGCAAACCCTGCTGGTAGCATTTCTGGTGTTGGTAAAGTAATCGCAGCAAAATCAGACGTATTCTCTAACTATGATGCATCCGCATGGTCAGAAGCGCTCGATGCGGTTACACCAAGCGGGGTTATCGTTACCTCTGCCTCTGCCCAATCCAAGGATTTAGCAGCAAGATTGGCCGCTAGGCGATCTGTTTCAGTAGTTCAGGATGTTATTGCCATTGAAGATGGAATCTTATCGACGCCAATATACTCCGGAAAAGCCATCCAAAAAGTCTCTGTCAACGGTAACTCTGTTATCAGCGTTCGAGCTAACATTTTTTCACCTGCTGACAATTCTGGAAACTGCGAGATTCAGGTCATAGACACTACAGGAAATGTTACTACTGCTTTGCAGGAAATGGTCCAGCGGGCGTCAGCACGACTCGACGTTTCCGAAGCGAACATCATTATTTCTGGCGGTCGCGGCATGGGAACTCCGGCAAACTTCAGCCATCTTGAGGAGATAGCGGACAAACTAGGTGCCGCAGTAGGTGCTTCAAGAGCCGCTGTGGACACTTGGGATGAGATACCACACTCTATGCAAGTTGGACAAACCGGAAAAACCGTCAACCCAAACCTCTACATTGCAGTAGGAATTTCTGGAGCCATCCAACATTTAGCTGGAATGCGCTCATCAAAATACATCGTGGCGATTAACAAAGATGCTGACGCACCAATTTTTCAACACGCTGACTACGGAATTGTCGCTACCTGGGAAGAGGCACTACCTGTCTTGAGCAGTTCATTATCAAACCTCTTGGCATAATCAACGGTATTTTCCTGAGGCTGGGCTGCTACTGCCGACAAATGGATTAGTGCTCCGCTCAACTCCAATTGTCGTTGTTGGACCATGACCAGGATAAACGACGGTATCTGCATCTAGGGGCCACAACTTGGTAATTATCGAGTTAGATAATACGCTAAAATCGCCTCCTGAATTTGGTAAATCCGTTCGACCAACCGAACCGGCAAACAGTGTATCTCCAGCAAATAGTTGGTCCGGTCCGTCATCCAACTCCAGAAGTAAACAACAACCACCAAGAGTGTGTCCGGGTGTATGTAAAACAGTAAATGTTAGTGAACCGAGCACCAATTCCATTTCATCATGCAATTTCTTATCAGCAACAGCCGGCTGTGGTAATTCAAAACCGTAACGGCGAGCGGAATTTTGGACTAGGCTTTGAAGATAGAAATCCGCTTCATGTAAGTACCAACTTACATTATATCTATTCAACAGCAGAGGTATCTCACCTGAGTGATCAAAATGTGCATGAGTGTTGACTAAGGCAATGACTTTTCTTTCGGTAATCCCGTGTAATGCTAGTTGGCTTTGGTCAGTTGGTCCATTAGACCAATCGGGACCGCGACCAGAAAATCCATCGATCCAGGCTATTAAGCGGTCAGCCTCCGCGCCTCCATCAATGATTATCGTATCACCGGTCGATAAATCAGTAACAACTGAACAACGCATTGATAGAGCTCCGACAATAAAAGACTCAACCCAAATATCTCTAGTTTTCAATTCATCTCACTTCCACTTGGACTGAGTCCGAGGTTGAATAACCGTCATCGTCAGTAATTCTTAGTTCAAAACGGTGATTTCCACGACCGAGTTTAACCCGAAACTTTCCGAGGTTTGAAATCTCTTTTCCGGTTTCTTCAACCCAACTGTAACTAACACTTCTTCCTTTGATACCGCTGGATTTACCACTGTCTAGGACAACTATGCAGTAACCATCATCACCACATTGATGAGAGGAATCGTCACCTGCGTGTGCGATTGGTCGCTGGATTGATTTTACGTCATCCATCAATTCAGCCATTAGATTTATGTCACTAATTTCAGTACTGTCAGGACCCTTATCCTCGGCAACATTACTCTCTTCCAAAGCGGATAAAATATTGTCTAAATCACCACCTAATAGGTGGTTCTCGGCGGCTGATTCAGTACCCATTAGAGCGGTCAGTTTATCATCTTCTGAATAGATCTCATCGGCACTTAGCATGGCATTTTGCTCAGCAAATTCAAACCACGCCGTAAGTTCAGATTTATCACGCTCAACCAGGTCAGAGGCTAAATCAATTACACCAATCGGCTCAGGTTTAGTAAAATCATTTTGATCATCACCTGCGAAGAAAATTTTCTTAACTGACTTGCAATATGCTAAGTATTGAACAATGCCTTGGTGCTCAATCATCCAATGCTCCCCTGAAGTGTTTATTCCATGCAGGTAAAACCACGAACCAGCAATCACCCAGTCATCGGTTGTCTCGAGGATTTTAATCGGGTATTTTGTGGCAATAATACAATCAGATATAGCATATGAGTTATTTGGTTCACTAACCAACTGATGAATTGAACCATCATCAAAACCGAGGTATGTAACTGTCGAATTTGCCGATGAATTCAGTAGCCTGTTCTTTACCTCCGTTCTCATTAACAATTTCCCTTCAAACACGTCCCATAACTCAACTTCCAGCGCTTCTTCCTCACCTGGAACAAGCGCATAACCTTCTCTACCAATAATCAATTTATCAGCAGATGTACATCCAACCGCAGTAATAGACTCACCAACCTCACCTCTTGGAGGTCTGTGCCAAGTTGACTGCTCGCCATCAAAGTAATGCACTGAACCATTTTCTTGTACTAATACAACGCCAACACCAAAAGCCAGCAGGTTGATTAACGAGGTAAACTGATCTGATGAATATAATATTTCACCGCTATAAGAAATGGTCGTTAGCCTACCCAAATTATCTATCACTGCAATAAAATTTACACATTTTTCGATGCGCGAAACACCACCAGGAACCTCACATTCCCAGATTTGATTACATTGAAAATCAACACACTTTACGCCAAAATTATCATCACCAAACAATAGTTTTGATTCATAGATAAATATGCCTACAGGATTTCCTTCTATAGAAATATTATGCCGCTGGTTTTGGTCATCTATAACGCCTAATGTTCCATTATTTTGGGACCAAGCAAGCACGTTGCCATCACTTGATGCGGCCAATCCACTAACCGTTGTTTCGGGACTAACAGCCACATTAACATCATGAGTTAGCATAGCCCAACGTGAGGTCTGTACATCATTAAGTTCACTATTTGGTGATTAGATTACTGGGTGAACTGCTAATTATTGATCGCAGCTAATTAGCGTCATTATGGATATCTAGGACTTGATCATCATCATCAATCGATGATTTTGCCCCATCATTTCGACGTTCATGTAACTCTTGCAGATATTCTTCAGTGATATCGCCAGTAACGTAAACGCCATCAAAACAACTTGAATCAAACACAATATCTCCAGGTGCGACCATCAGCGTTGATTTTTCCAAATCCTCGAGTGATTGGTAAAACAACTTATCTGAATTTATGTGGGAGTTAATCTCGTCTATGGTCCTACCATTGGCGACAAATTCGGTCGTAGCTGGCATATCTATTCCATACACGTTTGGATGTCTAACCGGCGGTGCTGCCGATGCGAAGTAAACTTTTGCTGCACCAGATTCCCTAGCCATCTCAATGATTTGCTTGCTTGTCGTTCCCCGTACGATTGAATCATCAACAAGTAACACATTCTTACCCTTGAATTCATTTTCTATAGTGTTCAGCTTTCGCCGCACTGATTTTTCTCTCAGCGCCTGTCCGGGCATGATAAACGTTCTACCAACATATCGATTTTTGACAAAACCTTCGCGATATGGCACACCTAACGTATTTGCCATCTGCAGCGCCGCAATTCGGCCTGAGTCTGGGATTGGTATCACAGCATCTATATCGTGATCTGGCCATGACTCAAGAATCCTCTCGCCGAGAATTTTCCCTTGGTTAAGTCTCGCTTCATACACCGAAATACCATCTATAACTGAATCTGGACGAGCGAAGTAGACATACTCAAAAATGCACGGATTGCGGCTGGTTTCTTTTGCACACTGGCGAGAGAATAGGTGGCCAGATGAGGAGATAAATATCGCCTCCCCGGGTTCTAGGTCTCGCTCGATTTCGAAGCCAAGCGCGGTTATCGCTACTGATTCGCTACCAACTATCCATTCTGTCCCGTCATCAGACTCGCGCTTACCAAATATTAGTGGTCTAATACCGTTAGGATCTCGAAAAGCCAGCAACCCATAGCCAGAAATCATTGATACACAGGCATATCCTCCTTTGACATAATCATTCAACGCGCTGATTGCTTGGAATACGGTTTCGATGTCAAGATGTGGTTCTCCACCAATCGACAAGTCTGAAGAATATTTGGTCAATTCAACAGCAAGTATGTTCAGTAATAGCTCGGAGTCGCTTTTTGTGTTCATATGCCTGAAATGTTTGTCTCGCAATAGTTCTCGCAACTCTGCGGCATTGGTTAGGTTTCCATTGTGGGCAATCGACAAGCCATATGGTGAGTTCACATACAGGGGTTGCGATTCCGCTTTCGATGATGTCCCTGCGGTTGGGTATCTTACATGACCAATGCCGATGTGACCTTGAAGGCGTTGCATGTGACGTGAGTAGAATATATTCGGCACTAAACCAGTTGACTTTCTTAATCTAAATTGGCCTTCAAACTCGGTCATTATACCAGCAGCATCTTGCCCTCTGTGCTGTAATACCGTTAACCCATCGTAAATCAGTTGATTAACATGATAACCCTGTTTACCAACTACTCCGATGATGCCACACACATTATCACCACAGGTCAATTAGCAAATGATTGTTTGCTATGTTTTGCCGAGGATTATTCATGAATTTCAGGCCTTTGGACGGTGAGATTTTTTCGACCAGCTATACTTTCGCATCTTTGCGGTAGCGCCATATCCACAGGCAGCACAAACGCCTTTCTGCTTGTGGTAAGCATTCCTGCCGCATCGCCTACACCTAATGTGAGTAGTCTTTTGGCGTCGGCCCATGGATGGTGTACCCTTCGACATATGCTTACCTCAGTGTCTTGGCCACCTACCAATCCTTTATGAAATAAACGGAGGTGTTTGTCTATTCCTCTTCAAGGGCAATTAACGTTTTTTGGATTTTTGACGGCGAGTGAGTTATTGTCGAAAACAAAACCCCAAGGGTGATGATTACTGAAAAACCAAGGGCGATAATCGAGACGATTGTGTGCGAGATATTGTATACTAACTGTGCTCTAATAGAACCGTTTCCTTCTAGTAACATTGGCCCTTGGTTAATGAAGAAAATTGTTGCTAGGACACCGACAAATACCGCCACTGTCATGCCGAAAATTGGTGCTAATGGCCGTTTTCTCGACTCGCCATAAAAAAACATGTTGCCGAGCAAAAAGGTTGAGCAAAGAATGAATGCTGTAAGTGCTGAGTTAGCTATTCTTGGGTTTATGTCCTCTGTGCCAAAATTTGGTATTTTCCCATTCATGGTAAAATCAATAGCAATTATTGAGATTATTGGAAAGAGCAATCCAATGACAACCACTTTGCTTGATGGCTTGTTGTCACTAGTCATCGCTTGTCACCTCCAATATTATCTTCGATAACCTGAGCAACCCGCAACAGTTCGTCGCTTTTAGGTGGGTCGATAGATCGTGGCTTTGGAAGACTTTTTTCATAAACGAATATCACTGAAGCGAATGAGATAATAGACAATACCGAGCCTATCACGATACCGATTATATCAGCAATCGACAACCAGACATATTCCCTAAATTCAAGCGCAGTAAGATTATCTGAATCAATATTCATGGCACAAATCAAGAAAATGAAGGAGACTCCCGACATAGCAAACAAATACCTTGATTCATTGGTTCGTGAATCGCCAAAAGTAAGCATTGCTAGGCCACCTGCTAGGGCAAGCGAACTCAATGAAATAAGAAAATTTGGCAGGAAAATTAGCCAGTAACGATTGACTTCTCCTGAACTCATTATTGGGGTAATCGTCCACCAATGCATCAATGACAACCAAATAATCCCTGAGGAAAATAATACTATTCCAACATTTTTCTCGCTTGAGTTGAGCCTGCCTACTGGGACATTTCCCGAGTAGGCAATCTTAAACAAGCCAAAGATTACCAAAATCGTTGGACCTGCAATAAATCCGAGTAAATGACCAATTGCGCTGGAGGGAGATTGAGGTACTGTCCATGGGCTTAACAGCACCAAAACTATGCCAACGAACCCAATAAGATAGCCTAACTTAGACGTCGCAGTCTTGGATTTAATTTGTGAAATCCAAACCCCAAACGGGATGAATGCCAGCGGTAGCCAAAATAATATGGCTGCCTCAATTAATTCATCCATGACCTTTGGAGGAGCAACGGATTAATTATCTCATCCCTAAATTCATGGTTCAGTAGCCTTTTTTAATTGTCTAATTCATACGGAGTTTCTAAATACCCGACCTTAGTGGCTCGAATGCTTAAGGTGATACCATGGTGAAGATGCCACGTCAAATTAAACGCTACAGCCCATCAGCGGGTAAGCACACCATGCACACTGTTGAGCGCGTCAAGAAAAAGCGTGCGTCTGAACTCAAATGGGGTCAGCGACGATTCCGAAAAGTTATGGCTGGTTACCGTGGTTTCCCTAGGCCAAAGCCAGACGGTAGAGAAAAACCCACAAAACGCGTTAACATTCTATTTAGGTGCACTGAAACCGGCAAGGCTCATTATGCACCGTGTCAAAGAGCCAAAAAATTCGAACTAGTGGATAAATGAGGTGAGTAAATGTCTGGAAGTTTTATCAAAGTAACATGCAAAGATTGCGGATCTGAATCCGTTATTTTTTCTCGAGCAACAACTGTGATCTCATGCTCTGTTTGTGGAGCTACACTCACTGCCCCATCCGGCGGAAAAGCCAAATTAGTCGGCTGCACAATGCTAGAAGCAATGGAATGAGGAGGCTGAGCCTCCATGAGCGACACAGTTAGCACCCCGGAAGAAGGGGAACTTGTTGTTGTGACAGTAAAGAATGTCAAACAAAACGGTGTTTACGTCGACTTTGACGAATACCCCGGGCTTGAAGGTTTCATTTTCATCGGTGAAATTGCCAGTGGATGGGTTAAGAATATCCGTACCTTTGTCCGAGACGGACAACGATTAATCTGCAAAGTAATGCGAACCAAAAAAGATGGTTCGTCACTGGAATTGTCCTTGAAATCTGTTTCTGAGGAGCGTCGGAGAGACAGACTGCAAGAGTGGAAAAATGAACAACGATCATTGCAACTTCTGAAGGTATGCGGAGAAAAGGTTGGCTGGTCCGAAGCAGAGCGAGATTCCATTGGTGAAGAATTAGCGGCCACCTTCGGTACTCTATATGCCGGATTCGAGGAAGCAGCAATGAATGAATCTTCTATCATTGATGCGGGGTTTGAGGGGGACTGGATAACCGAATTCACTGAGATTGCCATCGAGAATATCATTCCTCCCTTCGTTGAGATTAAAGGCAGTTTAAATCTGTCAATAAATATTGACGATGGAGTAAGCGTAATTCGGGATGCTTTGATTTCAGCCGAACAATACACCTCAGAAAAGGATGAGATTTCCGTAATGTGTTTTTATGATGGCGCACCAGAATATCGAATTGTCTTGAAAGCGCCTGACTTCAAAACCGCTGAGGATTTGTGGGGCGAAGTTACTGCATCAATCACAAATGCCATGGAAGAAAATGGCGGTCAAGCAACGACTTACCGTGATTAGTACCGTCTTTATCATAAACGATAACTACCACGGCAGTACATGGCAAGGCAGTTATTACAACATTGCAGTACATGCAATTCATGGACTCTTGTACGAGACTGCCCTCACTGTGATGAGATAGCTAATGCTGCTGCGCCAATAAAGTGGTCTCCCGAGGACCAAAGGGCCAACATCCGTAGAAAGATGTATGATGTGGAATCACAGGCATGGCTTGAATCACTACCAGAACTAGACAAGATTACAAAGTTAAGGGAGAATTCTCTAGAAGAGGAATAATGGATTTGGTAATTTTGTTACCAAATCGATGATTATCATACTTGGAAATGTCAAACATTATACTGCTAGTTGAATGATTCATCCAGTATGAGTCTGCTGGTTGAGTGGCGCAACGGCAATAATACCATGCTGGGTGCTAAAATCTGTATGTTCTCTCTGCCCGGTGTTGGCAACATTGGAAAAGCCGCGATAGATGCATTGAATTCTACTAATGAGGCTATTGAGATTGCTAGGCTACACCATACCGCCCTACCTCCGCTGGCGACACTTGATGATGACGGTTTACTCTCTCCGCCCCATCTATCGGTAAGAACAATCAAACTGGCGAATGGTGAGTATATACTTACTATAACTGGTTCGTCGCAGCCATTGGAGCCTAACAATCAAGGAATAATGGCGCGGGAAATACTTGAATTACTTAGACATCACGAAGTTGGTGAGCTAATTGTGTTAGCAGGCATGGTCGATGAGGCGGCCAGAAAGGAAATATTCATTGTTCCAAGTAGCAGTTCGTACCGAGTTGATTTGGAGTCTAAAGGCGCCAATGTACGACGAGATGAGCCTAGTTCAGGCGCGATTGGCATGGCAGCATTGCTTTCTTCACTCGGTCCGGTATATGGTATAAATTCTGCTTGTGCAATCGCTACCACTGTCGGCGCAAGTGGTGATATTACAGCATCACAAAAATTGCTATTATCTCTTGATGATTGGTTTGATTTCAACCTAGTTATACCAGAGGATGCTAATCAAAAATTGGTTGAAAGGCTGAAAATGATCGCCCCTCACAAGTCTGACGATTTGGTATCTGAACTTACGCAAAATCATGACGCATTCTACATGTAAGCGCCGAGAGAGGGATTTGAACCCCCGTGTCTTACGACAGTGGATTTCGAATCCACCGCAATACCGGGCTATGCGATCTCGGCCTGTCTCAGCCTTTAGCGCCATAGTGATAAGCATGATGCTGTAGGGTAGATTATGCTGATTCGGTTTCACGGGCGCGATTATGATATTAGTCATAACTTCGAGAATAAGGTAAAACTTCGCGACGCCCTGGTTGAATGTCAAATATTACCGTCAACTGTAGTGGTTAGCTATCAGGACCAAATCCTGCCGCTATCAACGGTGATTAGCAACGACATTGAATTGTTAGTCACCACTGTTTCATCTGGCGGCTGATTAGCCGATTATGTCCATTCTAGTATTTCTGCCCACCTGTCCGCGTAATTGATTTGCCCACGCATCCAATTCAAGATTTGACAATAGCACGTAGTCACCTTCTTGAGCCATGTCGAATTGATGGCCCCAATCGTTAGCCCAACCAGAAATCTTGATTGATTGTTCGCGATCATAAATCACCAGTCCCTTACGACGCCACTCACGGCCATTTCTACCGATACCCGATCGCTCGAATTTGTAGGCAAGTTTACCGATGATATCCCACCTTGCTCTAAAATCAAGTAAGGTGTCAGGGTAATTATCCTTATTTCCTGCTGCCAATATCCTACTCAAAGGATCGATTTTTATGGTTAACTCTCCTTTATAATTTGCAGTTATAATTGCATTATCAAAGTAAATTAAATCATTTTTTGCTAAACCCAATGGGTACGTCAGTCCACCGTTTTGGTATCCCTCAACCTTTATTTCTACGGATGCCCGATATCCATCCTGAATTATTTTTATTTCCGGGGCTTTTTCGCTGGTATAATTAATTGATTCTATGGTTGCTGCTAGGTTAAACCGCACATTCAATTGGGCGAACGGTACAGCTGAGATTGGTGATATCAAGCCTGGCAGGTGGTGCTCTAATTTTGGTTCATAGTACGCTAATCCTTCACCACCTTCGCATATTGAGGACCATTCACAGGTATCACAGCGGTTTTGACTTTTTGGTGCAGCTTTTGCAACCCCCCCCTCACCAAAACCTCTAACCTTTGAAGGCAATGCAGGAAACATTTCTATAGAGAGTTTTTGATTTTTCAATTGGGACCAAAGTTGCTTAATTTCCGTTTCCATATTTGACATCTCTTTTACTGACGGAGCATTGATTGACTTGATGACATTAGCACCTAAGTACCATATTTCTAGATCTGTTACGAATTCCGCTTTGCCATGGGTTACCCACCACAGCATAGCATACATCTTCAGTTGTTCGACATAATCTCCTGAGCGATCACCTACTCCCTTGCTTGCTTTTATGTCGACAATCTTAATTTTCCCATCCCAACGATAAACTAAGTCATATTCTCCCTGAAACCAATACTCTGGATGAATTGCATTCATACTAAACTGACCCGACTCCGGCTCGACAAACCAAGGTCGAGCGATTTCCCACGCTTCACACAGGGTTATGTCACCCTCACTTGCCAGTGGATGATTGCCATTAAATTCGTAGCCATAGCCATCAGGTGCTGGCCAATACTCGCGCTGGCCAGAACGCCAATTATCTAAAACAGACTCATCTATTGTTCTGAAGCATCGGTCCACCTCCGACAAATGGAATGAGATGGCATTGCAACACATCTCTAAGCAATAATCAAAACTGACATCTGACCAGTCGCCCGACTTTCTTTCTTGCCTTTCCCAATCTTTACGGACATAATCTAACGAAGCCTCAAGATGAATTCGCAGCCTTGATTTAGCCCAATCCTCGAGTTCATCAATTGTGTTTGGCAAATGGCTATCGCTGCGCGGAATTATTCTATTTGCAGGCCAAACGTCCTCTGGTTTTCTCGAAGGTCTGCCATCGTCTGAGATTGGTATGTTAGATAGTATGGTCCCCGATGCTGATGACAAGAGTAGTTTTGGTGACTCCTTAAGGGTTCTACATATCGCCTCCTCTACCGCTCTGCCAACATACAAAACCGGGATTTGTTTAATTTTTAATTTGAGGGCTTTTTCATAAAACCATAGCCTACTACATGAATTGTACGAATTTACTTGACTTGCAGATAACCGATTGTATGGACCTACAGTATCATGTTCGGTAGCTACATCAGTAACCGGCATGGGGTAATGTTGATGCTTTACCCATTTCAATTCTACCTTATGAAATTTTGATTATGCGTGTTGACCGTTGATCAATTCTTAATTGAGGTAAGCCAGAGCGCCAACCCAATTCTGCTGAGATTATTTTTATACGATCCTCAACCATGAGTTCAAGCAAATTTGATGTTATACTGGATCCAAATGCTACAACTTCAGCGATATGGTCGCCGTCCCAAATATGTATACTTAGCATAGACCACGGCTTTTCGTCTAATCTAACACCTTCTCTATGGTCTATAGATACTATCACTCCTTCAACGTTGGCTCTTGTCCGCATCAATCCAATGCGAGTTAGTTTGAGCTCCTCAATCTCAGATAAGGATTCTGATTTTGAGGGAATTATAGTGCTCTTACTATCTAGGTAAAGCCGAGGGTTGCCACGCCATACACCAGGTAAAGCATTGATAATTATGACCTCTCCATCGCT
This sequence comes from Euryarchaeota archaeon UBA229, assembly GCA_002505355.1. Taxonomy (GTDB): domain Archaea; phylum Thermoplasmatota; class Poseidoniia; order Poseidoniales; family Poseidoniaceae; genus MGIIa-L1. The sequence continues at coordinate 17,981 of DAUW01000131.1, forward strand.
TTGATTATGGAGAGTAGGAAAAGCGTTTGGTTCGCTTTCCTCTACGGTTACTTGAGACCCGGAGACGCTAACCATGGCACCAAGAACCGGTTCAGCGTAATGGTTGGGCAATGGACCCCATTGACCGGTAAACCTCCCTTTGACATTTATTCTTGCTTGAATTTCTCCTATTTTTTGGCTTGGGGGGGAGATCTCGAATTTAATTTTGTCTAGCTTTTGTAAATACTCAGAATCTTGCTCGATGCCCAGTTCACCATAGGTACACCAGAAGCATCCTGCAGATTTTGTGCAAGGTTTTGGATAACTGCCTGGGAATTTTACCGGACCCTCACCGAGGCCCAACATATTTTGATGTAGGTCCTTGTATCTACTACCGAGTTTATTCATCTGTTGAGTATTTGGCACCTCAAATTGTACTCTGTCCGGACCATCTAGATACCAGCCTTCTATGCCATCAACAAGTTGTTTGCTATGTGTTTCATACCAAAGCCATGCATAAAATGTCAATTGATGAATTAAGGATTCAGCGAATTTTGATGATGGGTTACCTGACTTAATATCGATTAGTCTTATCCTTCCATCCCATCTGATGACTAAATCAAGTTCTCCAGCAGCCCACCCATCTGGATGAAACATCCTTTGCGGTTGGTGAACTCTTGGATCTTTAATCCACGGCCTAGCTATCTCCCATGCTTCGCACCAAGTTACTGGTTTACCATTATCTTCCCAAGTAAAAGGTTCATCTTCAGCCCAAGTGCGCAAGCCAAAATTCCTAACCTTATCTGGTATCGGGAATTTTGGCTCATCGCCCCAAGCAGGGCTAGGAATATCATACGGCTGTCGCTGAGCCCTGAAAGTCTCTAAATATGGCCCGCCGCCAGAATGGTAGCAGGCTTCAACCTCTTGTAAAAATAGGTCTAAACCATTTTTTATCTTTCGAGACAGTTCCTCAACCTCGACATTATCCCAGTCATTTCCGTCTCTGCGCCAGAGCACCGCATCCCATTTCCTCTTGCCAGCAGTGAAGCAGCGTTCTGCCTCTAAATCTGCTAAGTTAAAGCACCAATTTCTCAAAGCCTCAAGAGAATCGATATCTGATGGTCGCCTCATCAAAACCGAGCAAAGTGAGTCCTCAATTACAATCCCCAAAACCTGTGCTATCGATTTTGGACTTGACAGACCTAACTTACTTGACAGAAAGAATTGTTTCTCGCATCGCAGGAACTTTGTTAATGACGATGCCGACAATCTAGTTCTCGTCCTGCTTAGTGGACCTCCTGATGGCGGCGTTCCAAATGGCATACTATCACCTACTTTGATTCGAATGAGTAATAATCACCAGAACTTTGTTGCTCCCTATCCTTACGACTCTCCGGTTTGTTTATCCGCGGGCGCTTGGAATCGTGATCCCTCCTGAAAGTGATATTGACTTGGTGTAAAAATTTGTTCATACCATCACGCAGTGGGTATGGACCAGTTGCTCTACCATGTTGACCGCCTTCGCCATCAAACACCATCAATGAATCGCTTAGAATATCAATGAAGTAAACATCGTGATCAATGACAAGAGCCGATTTCTCATTAGCCTCCATGGTTCGACGAATTGCTTTGGCGGCTTCCATTCGGGCATTTGCATCTAAGTGGGCAGAAGGTTCGTCTAAGAGATACAAGTCTGCTTCTCTACCTAGACATATCGCAATTGAGACAGCTTGTCTTTCACCACCTGACAATTTTTTCACGCGCTTTGGTAACAGTTGGTCAACACCAAGTGCCTTGATTACGTTGACATTAAATTCACCACTACGCCACTTTGCTCCCAGTTCACTGTCCAGCCATAACTGAACACTACAGTCCATATCAACATCGATATGCTGGGGCTTGTAGGAAACTGTTGGTTTGTTTTCGACCCAACCCTCATCATAATCAAGTAAACCGGCAATTATCTTCATCATCGTTGACTTTCCGGTGCCGTTGGGGCCAACAACACCAACGACCTCGCCTCTGTGTAAAGCGCCTTTTTCAGCACTGAATGTAAAATCACCAAGGGTCTTCTGTAAATCAGCCCATGAAATTATTTGGTTACCTGATAAATTGCTTCTATCCCTGTGCAATAGGAATTTTATCGGCTTGCTCCTAATCCTAACATTTTGTTCCGGTAGATATCCATCCAAATACGCATTTATTGCCTGTCGTGTTGTTCGGGCTGGCGTGAAAACACCAAATGCACCTTTTTTGCCGTAGACAATGTGAACCAAATCTGCCAGTACATCCAATACCGCTAGATCGTGTTCAATGACAATTACTCGTTTTGTTTCCGATAATTTTTGAATAATCTTAACTATTTTCATTCGCTGATAAATGTCCAAATATGATGATGGTTCGTCAAAGAAGTAAACTTCGGCGTCTCTCATCAAGGTGGCACAAATTGCCATTCTTTGCAATTCACCGCCCGATAGTTGCTTGACCTTTCGGTCAAGCAAGTGCGCTAAACCTAACTCGTTCGTAATTTCCTCAAAAATACCCCGCTCATCTACCTTTGACAACAGCTGGCCGACTGTCCCATCTACCCTCTTTGGAATTTTGTCGACATTCTGTGGCTTTACGGCGACAGTAATTTTCTGTTCCTTTACAGCAATAAAAAAATCTCTCAGTTCTCCTCTAGGCAGGGTCTCAATTATTTTTTCCAGATCGGGTGACTTATCCTCCCAATCACCCAGATTTGGCACCATACGACCAGACAGTGCGTTAATCGCGGTGGACTTACCCATCCCATTTGGTCCTAGAATACCGACTACACTGTCCTTTGAAGGGGTCGGTAATTTGAACAATCTGAATCCATTAAGGGAGTAGCGATGTACCATATCCGTTTCCAATTCAGCTGGTAGATTGATGATTATAACTGCATCATCAGGGCAATGTTTTGCCCTTACCACGCATGGGGGGCAAGCACTCTCAAGGATCCTTATCTTATCGCCGTCCACTTGAATACATTCTGCACTACAGGATTTTGACCACTTTTTTAGGTAATCGAAGGCGTTGCTATTTGGTTTGCAACGATCTTCTATCAGCACCGCAATACGCAAACTTGTTCCCTCACATTACGCTAGTTGTATTACTCTTTTCAATGCTCTACACAATCCGAGCAAGATTGCTCAGTTAGAACAATCAAATTAGGCCTTTCAGGTGTTCGTGCCCTTTGATTAGTTTGATTGTGCACGGTGTTGGAAACTTCATGCTTGCTTTTCTCAAAGCATCTCTAGCAGTAAGATAAAATTCTGGATTTACCTGAATCGAGATTACTCTTTGACCACGCCTGACGCGTGCTGCAGTTCCAACATTCTTACCAAACGCACAGCGCATTCCTTGAGAGACACGGTCAGCTCCGGCGCCGGTTGCTTGTTTATTTTCTCGCAGGACGTGATGTGGGTAAGTGTGGACTCGCAAGGCATATCCCATTGTCCCTGCTTCCTTTCTGATGGTTGAGTTCGAGATAACACGTGCGGCCTCAAGCGCAGTGTGTCTGATTTGACAATCATTGTCAGCAAGCAGTTCGACTACAACGGAAAACTGCCCTGTTTCTGCCGCTCTTCGATTGCCTACATGGAATTGGTGAATTCTGTTGTTTGGCACACCACCGATATACTTACGACGAGTATAAGCAGGTCCTTTCAATCTTCGGTACATCGATGCGGGTTTACGTGCCATGTTAGACCTCCAAGCATTCCTGCGAATCATGTTCCCTTTATGACTTCTCCGCATGATGCTAGACCTATTATGTTAGGAAAATTTACGAGATATGCTGCAAGAATAAAATGCTAGTTATTCTAACCCAAACCAAAGGGAGTGTCTGTTGTGGTATGGCGGAAGATGCTCCAACAAGAATCTGAGCATCAGTGGTTAGCGATTTCGGCATTCTTTGTTTTCGTGCTAATCGGGGCAATTTTCCTCCGGGGTACGAGTCACTTGCCTGGAATTGACATGACTGATAATGAATTAGGCTTGGAGCACAGGATAATTGAATCTGTATACCTAGACAGTAATAATTACGTGGCTTTAGAATACAGTGCTGGAGAGTATAACTTGGTTAGCGTTAACAACGGTGAGCCTGACTATATCCTAGCAGAAATGACTGATTATGACGAGAGCAGAATTAACAACCTAGAGCTACTAACCAACGATTCGGTGTTGATTGGCAACGCATTAGACAATATGCTGCTACATGATGGATTTAGTATCTCACCTTTCACAACAAATTATGGAGACGCCGATTTCCTGACGACAAACATAAAACAGTCCTCAGATGAAGAACAAAATTACCTAATGATAACTTTGGAGAGTGACAATAACAGGAGCATAAGAGGTCTAAATTCGAGTGGTATTACCAGCGCAGAAACCCAAAATTTGGCAAATGTAGACTGGGAGAAAATTCAGCATATATCGAATGATTTGTGGATGCTATCAGGTAGGTATAATCAACCTGCAACTACCGGTGATGAAAGTCCTGCAGCTCCTAATCTGAAACCGGTTTGGGCTACTGTTCTCTGGAACGGAGGATACATTGCCCCGATGTTTGAGAAACTACATATCGGAGAATACGGCGAGTACCATTCGATGATTAATCTGAATCAAGAAAAAATAATCATTGCCGGAACGCATGAAACAATATTATTCGATTACACAACAGGAAGCGTGGAGAATATCGGCTATTCTAGTGTCTCGGGCGTTGCAGACAAACATGATAGTGCATGGTTGTTTAATGGTAAGGATTCAAGATCCGTACTGCGTTTTCACGATGAATCCTGGGAAGTAAAATCACTACCACACGTTATCCCACTGACTGTGGAAACAACTGGATTTGATGGTGAAACGATTTATTTACACGGGATAGATGATAACGGGGCTGCCAAGGTCATGACCTTTGACACTACAGCAGTAGGTTCTATAGAATCTGGAAGTGGTTTTATTAATCTCGCCTTCATCATAATTTCGCTAGTAATGTTTGCCGTTATGACGGTAAACATATCCGATAAATTCCGCTAGGCATTATCATGACAACATGTCTTTTATTGTTGAGTTGTTGACAACCTTCATTTGCTGTGCTCATTGACCATCTACCCCTGCGGTGTGGTGAGTCTGTTGTCGAAGAGAACAATGATGGACCAATTCATGGAAATCAAACGGGAACATCCAGGAACGATATTGTTTTTTAGAATGGGTGATTTTTATGAATTGTTCCATGAGGATGCCGAGATTGCTGCACCTGTCTTGGGTTTAGCCCTTACATCCAGAGATAAGAATGCGGAAAACCCCATTCCAATGGCTGGCTTCCCTTGGCACGCACTAGAAGACAATTTACGAATCATGCTGAAGGCAGGGTTCAAAGTCACAGTTGCAGAACAAGAACAGCAACTGCGTGAGGGAGCTAAGTTACTTGAACGGGTGGTTACAAGAATATACACACCAGGTAGCCTATATGAAGAGTCGCTGCTTAATTCAAACGAAAGATCTGTGCTGTGTTCGATAGTTCTCGGTAAATCCTCATTGAGTATGGCGGTAATCGATTCGTCAACAGGAGAATCATGGGCCTCTACCTGGTTTGATAACGAACGCTTCAGCAGCCTTCAGGACGAATTGTTACGATGGAATCCGGCAGAGATTGTGATATCTCCAAAAGATGCTGAAAACGATGAGTTGTGCACTATTTTTGCTAATTTAAACGATTGTGTAATATCCCAACACAGTGTCAATAAAAAGCGGCGAATCGAACGTTTAGAGGCTATTTTACAGGTTTCCGATTTAGGCCACCTAGACCTGGATAGTTCACCGTTATCAATTGAAGCAGCAGGATTTGCCGCTGACTACTTAGCCGAAGTACACTTCAAGGACGACATACCATTACGCGACTTACAAATCGTTGAAGAGACCGGTCACCTAGTGGTCGACCAAACAACTCTTCGTAATCTTGAGATTACCACAACACTATCTGGCGAATATGATGGTAGCCTAATTTCGAGTATGAATTATTGCCGAACAGCAATGGGCCGAAGGCTAATGAAAACCTGGTTACTCAGACCACTACACCAGATTGATGCCATCGAATTGAGGCATAATGCAGTTAAGGTACTAAAGTCGTCCTCAAAACGCCTGGATTTGCTTAGACAAAGCTTGAACGGGCTGCGTGATTTAGAAAGATTATCAACTCAGCTTGCCTATAACCGAAGCAATGCAAGAGATCTTCAAGCTACTGCTCTGGCACTTGAACGAATGCCTGCCATTATGCAGATATGTCGTGAAACGGATAATCTGCTTTTGTCTCATTTAAGCGATGGACTAATCGATTTATCCGATCTTGCCGAGAGTATTATTAGAACTCTAAATGATGACTTACCGCTTGGGTTGAGAGACGGCCAAATAATAAGGGACGGTGTTGATGAAGGGCTAGATGAATTGCGTGTTATCGCAGCTGAAGGTTATGAATGGTTTAGGACTCTTGAAATTAGCCTGCGTAACGAGCTTAACATCCCTAACTTAAAACTCAAGATGAATAGACAGATTGGCTGGTTCATTGAAGTGACAAACTCACATCTCGATAAGGTTCCAACGGACTGGATAAGGAAGCAACAAATGACCAATGGCTCAAGGTTTACTACGGAAGAAATCATTGAAAGGGACAACCTGCTGATGACGGCAGACTCAAAGATAAAACAACTGGAATATCAACTATTCCAAAATCTCCGAGACGAGTGTCGTAAGCATTCGACTTCTTTGGCAACTATTGCCGGTAAAGTCGCCGCAATAGACGTATTGCAATGTTTCGCAACAGTTGCTCGAAAAAGAAACTGGACCAAACCAAAAATGGTTGATGATTCAACTATTAGCATCAAGCAATCTAGGCACCCAGTATTAGAACAAGACCTCGGTTTCGTCGCCAATGATATATCGATGGACAAACATAACAGATTTTTACTAATTACTGGACCAAACATGGGTGGTAAGTCAACCTACCTTAGAACCGCAGCGCTAATTTCCATTCTGGCGCAGTCGGGAAGTTATGTGCCAGCAGAAGCGGCAAAACTTGGATTAGTTGACCGTATATTTACCAGAGTTGGTGCGAGCGACGATTTGAAACGTGGACGGTCAACGTTCATGATGGAGATGATTGAAGTAGCCCACATATTGAGGAAAGCAAGCAATAACTCACTTGTTTTATTAGATGAAATCGGCAGGGGTACCTCAACATTTGATGGCTTGTCGATTGCTTGGTCTGTTACTGAAGATATTTGCAATAGATTAGGATGCAGGACGTTATTCGCCACCCACTACCACCAGCTAGTGGGCCTAGAAGAGGACATAGCCACACTGAAGAATATTCATGTCCAAGTATCACAGTCTGATGGGAAGCTGAAGTTTCTACATACTATTGCAGATGGACCTTGTGATGATTCTTATGGAATACAGGTTGCTGCCTTAGCCGGCTTACCAAGAGGAGTTGTTGAAAGAGCCACAGACTTACTACAGTTCCTAGAAAAACAAGCATATGGAGCAAAGGCAGGAGATTCCGCCTCACCGTCGGCTAGAGAGGTTGGGCAAACTAGCCTTATGGGTTATTTCGCCGCCGCATCACTAGCCAAGTCACAGACTGACCGGAAATCTTCTTCCATTGAAGATACCAAATTATACTCTTATCTGAATGGTCTGAATGTTGATAATATGTCTCCCAAGGAGGCAATGAATGCCCTTTACGAAGCAAAATCACTGATGGAGGACTACCATGGATAGTAAACCGAGAATAATTCAATTAGATGATGAGACAATAGGTCACATTGCTGCTGGGGAGGTTGTGGAAAGACCCGCTCAAGTAGTTAAGGAACTGTTAGAAAATTGCCTAGATGCACAATCAAGTCAAATCGATATTGTGATTGAAAACGGTGGTTTTGATTGTATTACGATAACAGATAACGGCCGTGGTATTGATGAAGCAGATATTGGCCTGTCTGTCGATCGTCACGCTACCTCCAAATTGAACTCATTTGATGATTTGAATGAGATATACACCATGGGTTTTCGCGGTGAGGCGTTAGCCAGTATAGGCATGGTTTCCGAGTTGAGCGTTGCCAGTAAGACTCGGGAGGGGGTTGGAAAAATTGTGTTTGTAGATTATGGAAAAAAAGGCAAGATAGAGCCACACGGGATGTCTTTTGGCACGACAGTCACCGTACGAAACCTGTTTAAAAATACCCCCGCAAGGCTCTCTTTTCAGAGACGACCCGCGACTGAGAATAGTAAGATTGTCGACGTAATTGTATCACACGCAATTGCCAATAATTCCGTCGGATTCAAACTTGTCTCTGACGAAAAAACCATCCTAAATATTCCAGCCTCAGAAACGACGGCAGATAGGCTGTACGACATTCTTGGCGGCCAAGCCTCTCAACTGATTGAGTTAAATTCGCCAATTCAAGACAGCAATGTTCCGGGAACCGAGCAATGGACAGGTTGGATAAGCACTCCAGATATTACCCGTGGCAAAGGGGACGAAATCTACATCTTAATCAATGATCGTCCGGTTGCCTCCGGACCATTTCATCAGGCAATTAAGCGAGGTTATAAAACAAGATTAATGCAGGGCAGACACCCAATTGCAGTATTATCACTGACTTTACCTGCATCAGAGGTAGATGTCAATGTACACCCAACAAAGCGAGAAGTTCGGCTCAAACATTCATGGCGAGTCTTGGAAAGACTGGAACGTGCTATCGCTTTCACACTCGAGGATGTTATAACAAATGTGGAGCCAGATGGCAGCATTATTGGGATTACATCAGCAAAACAGAATGTTAAGTCAATAGGCGAATCGTTGGAAAATAGAGGTATTCATTCGGAGATGGGAAGTAAAATCGACGCAGCGCAGAGTGATGTACCAGCGTGGGCACTTGCTGCAGGAACCCAACTTAACCTTACGGGAATCAAGGCCAAAGAACCAGTCAAAGTTGTAAAACCACGCCCAGTTTCAACCTCAGAGAGACCGCAAGAAACCTTACCAGGATTACCTGAAAGACCTGTTTCTCCTGCGCTATCAAGCGCAGAGAGAGCTATTCACAGACATGCTGGCAGCAGCACACCAATCTCCCCACTGGAGGAAGAAGAATTACGCGGGATGGAGAATATCATTCCGCACATGGAACCTCTGGCTCAGTTTGCTGACTCTTACATTATAGTCCAATCCAATGATGAGTTACTACTTATCGACCAACATGCTCTACATGAGAGAGTTAGATATGAACGGTTGAAACGTTCCGAACGCGAGTGGTCAGCTCAAAGTCTCATCACTCCGATTGAAATTTCACTAGGTCCTGTTCAAATTGAAATAGTCAAATCCTCTATAGAAAACATAACTAAATTGGGTTTCAAACTAAATCACACGGGGACTAACATAACTATTTCATCATACCCACTGTTTATCAAGGGACAAGATATTGAGCAGATTTTTAGGGATTTATTGCAGGATTTAGGTGACGACGGCGGACCGCTTGAAACATTAGAAAATTTACGAGTTCACATGGCTTTGATGAATGCATGTCGAGGGGCAATAAAAGCCAATCAAAAATTGACTATCGCTGAGATGCGTAGACTGATTGATGACATGAGAAAAATTCCCAACCCGTGGGCCTGTATTCACGGCAGGCCCACAGCACTTAGAATAAATATCGACTCATTAGATCATCATTTTGGCCGAGATGGATAATCAACTATTCCAAGCCAAGACGCCGCATGAATTCTTCATCAGCAATTGAGTGTAGGCCTTTGCCAATCAGTTCCCCACCGAATTTGGTCATTAGGAGTACTGCAGTCATGAATAGTCTGTGATCATTATGGCAGTTTACTGCTTGCTGCGGAGATTTAGGCACTTGTCCTCCATCAATTACCAGACCATCGCCATCAATTGTTACAGTCAAGCCAAACAATCCAAGGAGTTCAACGGTTTTTTCGATTCTATTGCTCTCTTTGTAAATCGTATGAGAGATACCAAATATTCTGCCGCCGCCTGAAATTGCTAACATGGCTGATAGTGGAGTTATTAGATCGTTACAATCGGTCAAATCGTAAATCGCATAGTCAGAATCACTAATGTTGGTAATTGTGTTGCCATCCCAACTTATCCCTAGAGATGGTGCCATTTCATGCAATAACTCGTTGCCCAATAAATCGTGTATGTTGGGCCAATTGAACAAATTGACTGGACAATTGTGTAATTTTGCCAGCAAAATGGCAAAGCTAGCGATTGATGAATCTCCCGGTATCAGATACTCATTGTTGAGTGTCGGTGCCCATTTAGGCAAATCGAAACTAGCTTCACGCTGCGTAATGTTTGCACCGCATTCATTACACAATCTTTGCGTGAGCATGAAGTGTTTGTTCGAAACAGTTTCTCCGGTGATGTTCAATGTAACATCACAGGGGAATAGGGCACTAGCAATCATCAAAGAAGTCAATGGTTGGCTAGATTTACTACAATCAACGACGATGGTTTTGTGTGAGGTTTCCCCGCCAAACCACGGACCCTGAACGTTGATAGGAAGATATCGCTGCGTGACCTTTTCTGCTATGACTTTTGATTGCTGTAGTGATGCGAGAATTGCCCCATTATTTCGGTTTGACAACGACTCATCTCCGGCAATAATCACCGACTCCTTCATTGATGCCACCAAGCCAATAATTATGCGTAGTGCTGTCCCAGAGTTTCCACAGAAAACTTCTGGATGTAGTTTGGTGAAACCTTGGTCACCGATACCGTTAATTGTGAATTTTGCGCCATCATCTGTCCCTACCTCACTAACATTCACTCCCAAGCTTTGCAGTGAACTTATCATTGATTTAATGTCACTACCGATACTGCCTTTGACCAATAAATCAGTCGTACCTTTATTGATCGAGGATATTGCTAATAATCTAATCATGTGGCTTTTTGATGGTGGCAAATAATAGTCGACAGATTCAAAATTGGTTTTTGGTATAACTACGCGACCCGTGAATGACTTTTCAATCGGCCTATCCCGCTGGTCACTCACATATTATCCTAGAACTCATTAATCATCAATGCTTGTAAAACAGTTGAATAACCTCAAACAAGTAGTCATCTTCATGACGGCAGATTCCCTCGGTAGGCCACTGAAGGATTTGCGTATATCTATAACCGATAGATGTAACTTCAGATGCGATTACTGTATGCCACCTGAAAAATTTGGGCTTGGATATGAGTTCTTACCTCGAAGTGAAATATTAAGTTTTGAAGATATCATTTTACTAGTAAAAGCAATGCTGCCATTAGGATTAGAAAAAGTAAGAATTACCGGTGGTGAACCGTTACTGCGAAAAGGTATTGAGAAGTTAATTTCAATGATTAGAGAGTGTGATTATGGCTTGGATATTGCATTAACAACCAACGGCAGTCTGTTGAGTAAATTTGCGAGAAAACTTGCTGTTTCGGGATTGGATCGAGTGACCATTAGTCTCGATGCGATTGATGATGACATTGTCCAAGATATCTCAAATTCTAATATCGGCTCAAATGATATAATCTCAGGCGTTAAATCCGCAATAGATGCGGGTCTAGCCGTCAAGATAAACACTGTAATAATCAGAAACTACAATGAGAATCAAATCGTTCCTATTGTCAAGGAATTCTATAGATTGGGTGTTATAGTAAGATTCATTGAATATATGGATGTTGGTGGAACTAAAGATTGGAATCCTGAACAGGTAGTATTTGGCGATGAAATACGTTCAATAATTGCCAAAGATTATGGAGAATTAGTTCCAGTTAAACCAGAAAAATACGGTGAAGTTGCTAACCGATGGGCTTTGAGTGATGGATATCAGATTGGCTTTATTGAATCAATATCAAAGCCATTCTGTCAATCCTGTACACGCGCAAGAATCGCTGCCAACGGAAAACTGTACACCTGCCTTTTTGCTGAGCGTGGTCATGATCTAAAATCCCTTATCAAACTAGGGGCCAACGTCGGTGATTTGCAAGCTGCCATCAGTAAGATATGGTTTAACCGTGATGATAAGTACTCTGAAATCCGTCATCTAAACAATCTTGATAAGACGCCTGTTGAGATGCATTTTATCGGTGGTTAATTTTCAATGATAACCAGTTTGACATCAAACAGTAATACATCTGAACTTCGGTCAATCAATTTCATACTCCAAGTTCCATCTTTAGCACCTAAGGTTTCCGAATCGATAACAAAATAATCTCCTTGCGTTACTGAGTAGCCTGCATCGCGGTCATGAAAAGATATGTTTGAGCCAATTGCCCCGTAGACATCAGGTTCATCAACAAAACCGCGGTGCTCTCTTGAATTCAAATCCGCTTCGTTATAGACTTGAAATTCCAATCTAGCAGGATCAAGAGCCTGGTCGAGGCTGGTAATCCTGACTACGTGAAAGCCATTTGATAATCCCTTAACGCTGACTGTCACATCTGGTTCAGATTTTTCAACTGAATTTATTGCACCTTGCATCATGACAAAAACCATACTTGAAAGCATGACTGTAATCGCTAGTAACAAGACGGTAGCAATCACCGGGCTCACCGCCTCATCATCAAGAGCTTGGCGATTGTCCATGGAATACCGTGCACATCATCTGACTTGAATCAACCGGCTGATTTCAAGTACATACTATTACTTGTGAGTATTAACCTGGTTACAGTTTTCTGGTTGTGGCATATTCTGCCACATTTTCTAGTAGTAACTTGGCATTAGATTTGGGAAAGACTTTCAGGTGATTAATCGCTCTTTCAAAATGATTGTTGATGAGTATTTTTGTATAATTAAAACTGTCAGATTTCTCTAATAATTGAATCAACTCATCTAGCAATTCATCGCTGAAGTCATTGATTATCTCTGCCAATCGTTCCCGATTTTTACCATGAGACAATGTTAGTGAGTGGATCAGTGGTAAGGTCATCTTGCCCTCATGAACATCTGTTCCACGCGGTTTACCAATTTGGTCATCACCTAGTAAATCAAGCAAGTCGTCTACAAGCTGGTATGCGATACCAATTTCATTACCAAATTCTTCCAGTGCGTGTAACTGTTCGGCTGAGGCATTAGCAACTATCCCAGCACTGCGACAACCGGATGCAAAAGGACCCGCAGTCTTACCTTTGACTATGCTGATGTAATCTTCAGGTGAGGTTTTGAGATTTTGAATATGGTCGATTTGCGAAAATTCAGACACCGCTATGCTGGAGCAACAGTTCGCTATGTTGGATACAATATCTTGATTATACTGACCGCCTAAGGCATAACCTTGGACAAACAACCAATCTCCAGCGATTATTGCTTTTGACAAACCGGCTGTTTCGTGGATTGTGGGGATACCTCTGCGGTGAGTAGCCCCGTCATTAATATCATCGTGAACTAGAGTGGCAGTGTGAAGGAACTCAAAAGCCATGGCTAACGGCATAATTTTTGATAGGTCTCTACCACCTGCAATTTCATATGATAAACACATCATAATCGGTCTCAAACGCTTACCGCCAGCCAGTAAAATTCTTCCGGATAATTCTACAACTTCGCCAGAATCTATCCTTGAAGCTATCATCTCTTCTAACGCCGTATCAATCTGTTGACGCAGTGACTCTAGCCCTTGCTCAACTACTGACTGAATGCGCGCCATGTGTCAACCACATGGGGTGCCCTTCTTAACCAATGGTCTACGCCCGTAAATCGTTCGGATTAGTCCGAGCCGAGGTAATTTAGATGGAAGACAAACCCAGATTAGAGGTTTTGACAACCCCCTCAAGTTACGACGGCGTACGATTACAAATCGAAAATGCAATCGTGCAAAACCGAGATTATTACAATTTTAAAATGACAGAATTACCCCATATGGAAGTTGCCGTTGAGAGTTTGAAAAAGGGTGCAGCAGATTTACTGGCAATGAGTATTAACCAATGGAAATCTATTGATAATGAGGGACTACAAATTTCGGCATTCTTAGCAAGAAGAGAACCTACTTGGGTGTTGGTTGCCGATGATAAACCGGAATACTTGCCCTATGGCGGCATAGTTGTCTGTGACAAGAAACTTATCAAGCGGCAGATACTAAGGATGCGAGAAGATCTATCGATACTTGATATGACGAGTTTCTTAAGCACCTATTTTGCTGAAGTTGATGCTGAATCGATAGATGTGAATGAAGAATTAGACCTATTGGAAAAATCAAGGGAAGACGGTTTAATTGATGGTTACATAATCTCAAGAGGTAAATTTAGTCAGATTAAATCAAGAGTAAGGCGTCATACGTTGGGAATGCAAAGAGAAAAGCCGTCTCAGGAATTTGAACGCTCTAAATTTATCTCACCGCCGTTGGAAGGTTTTACTGTACTGGTATCGAGAGTCGGATTTCCTAATCCTACTTTGGACAGATTGAATGATAAAGCGGCTGAAATATGCTACTCTGTTGAAAATTCCATATTTGAATCTCTATCCGATGAATTGAAAGAAATTTCCGGAATATTTGTTGAACAGAAGAAACTCTCTACCATTCTAAAGCAGTATGTCAAATTAATTGACGATTCGTATGCCCTTAAGATTGGTGAGAACTATTTGATACCCAGTAGCAAAAAGAGTCGTGACTCAAGAACAAAGTGGAACCCATCGAAGGATTTGATTCAGGGTCCAAGAATATGTATTTACTTTGAGGTTGTGGGTAGCGATAGTAAGGTCTCACTTGAATTAGTCCGGATTGAGCCGCTGCATGATAACAAATTTGACCGTGGTAAAAATGTGTTAATAACCGAGATTAAATTCACTGTTGATTTAATGTTGAAGCAACACGACGAATTGAGGCGGCTTATTAGTGGCCTACCAGAGGATTATGCTTTGCCAAAGTCCGGTTTATTGAAGTTGTAGACTATTCCGACTCAATGTTCACCAAGTCTTCAACCAACTTATCAAAACCTTGGTTGGAAATGTAATTCTCTAATTCAATTAATTCAGAAGGTGATTGATCGTCACACAGATCATTAATCGATTGATCTATATCTCGGGCAATTCGCTCCCAGGTTCCGGCAAATCGTTGTAAGTCTGAGGCAAATCTTTCTACTGCCTCTACCGCAGACATATTTGGGTGCAGTATCAGTGAAATATCTGAAGAAATCTTGTCATTGGCCAATTTTAATCGATTAATATCGGTATACACTTCAACCATCGTGGCTCTAAGTTCCGCTAGATTGTTGTTTTTGGAAAATTTCCTTTGTGCCCTCTCGACCACTTTTTTCATGCTACCAATTCCTGCTACCATAGCCTCTCTCGCTTTTGACGATTCAAGTATTGCTTGTTCTGCCTCGCTCATTCTTTGGGTTATTGCGTCATCTAGCCCACTCAAATTCTTTTTGAAATCATTACGAATCGTCTCTGCTAAGGAATCCGATAAAGAATTAGTTTCCTTGATTGCAGTCTTTGCAGATTTGTAACTACGACTCATGGTTGGAACCACCGTGCCTACATGCGGGCTTAACTGCCAAGTATACAATACCTTTGCGGAGGGCAAAAAACCCCTGTGAAATGTAAAAAAAATGCTTGGAAGATAGCGAAACCACATATACTGCTTTGTATGCATATCAATCAAGGTGGTAGAATGACCGACAAAGTGGACCTTCTTTGCGAATTGTACCAAGCCCGCTTTGACCGCCTGAAAGAGATTGCCTCAATCAGTGATTTACCAAAAAATGGTCCTGTTGAAGTAGTGAGGGCCAGACTAATCAAAAACCTAGTTCTAGCTGATTGGGACTTATCAGAAGATAATATTAAATCAATCAAAAACAAGAGTTTGGGAGAGATACTTGGTGTCTTCGGACTTAAGAAATCTGGCTCTATCAGGGAGCGCCGGCAAAGATTATACTTACACCTGTATCAAGATCCAAAAATTCTGACCGCTGAAAATTTGGATGCGCTGAACAAGCAGGAAATCCACACCTTGTGTAAAATTCTTGAATTGCCTCTGACAGGTGATAAGCAAACGTTGCTCGTTAGGGTCGCAGGAGTACTGGCATCTCAACAGGGCTCATGGGGTAGGGTAAAGAAATCGCTGAAGCGTAAAAACGATAACGCGAAAGCTAAAATCGTCATACCGCACCCATCTGATGATGATGAGCAAAATACTGTCAATATACAAGATAGCGTCGATAAATTCATTCAAGAACACCCCGATGGCTGGAGTTTCGAGGATGAGTCACAACTAAGAAATGACTTAGCAGAAGATGGCTTAGATACTTCCCTCGTCGAGGTAGCAAACTCAATTGATAATGCCCTAAAAACCGGTCAACAAGATGATTATGATGAGATACCAGTGCCGCAAATGAATCAGACAGCACCAAGCATCGTTAATGAAACCGCAATAGACACGTTAGAACGTGAAGCAGCGATAATCGAGGTCGATTCTAGGATGGCTGAAATAGAGTCTGCGGCCCGAGACTTCCTGACCGTAAGCTCCACGGCAAACAGTGAGGATTTTGAATCTTTCATCTCTAGTTTATCTAGTCACGGTATACCAGTTGATGTAATGTCAGTACGTGCTTACTTAACAGATATCATCATGAAACTAGAATTTAAAATTGAATCAGAAAAAAGTGCTGTTAATGCAATGCCTAACTCATGGTCAGAACGTGAGGCGATAAGACAATTTGAGAATTCTAGAAGTTCTCTGCGAGACCAATTGACCAACACGATTGACCTGCATGATGGTGATTTAGTCAAGGCAAGAATGAGTTTTGAAGACATTGCAAAATCAATGGGACTCGACTTGAGGATTCCAAGTATATCTGGCCGGCTGCATGCACTATTTGATTTACACATTGAATTATCCGAGGCAGAAGGATTACAAGATCCTAACATTGCCAGAAGAAATAGAGTACTGAAAGTACTACATCATGGATCGGTTCACTTGACACCTGAGGAACGTCGGGTCATTGACCGCTTAGAAAGAAACATTGTAGCATTTGAACAGTTAATTGAAACCGTCATGGAGTCCTCTGAGGGCCATTTCACAGAGTCACAACAAGCCTTAGTAATCCGCTTCTTGGAGTCAAGAGGTTACGATGTTAATACGCCAGATTTACGTCCAAAGATACTGGCTTCTGCTGGAATCATTGGTGCTGAATTAGGTTTCATATCCCCTGCCGATATTCCAAAAATTGCGCCCGGTGTTGTCTTGTCAGAATCTGAGGTTGACTCTATTATTACGGAGTTGAAGACCTTGGCTGATAGTTTCAGACCGAGTAAAGCCACATCAACTATTGATGATGTCATTGCTGAAGACGAGGACTTGATCGATGCTGGTGAGAGATTAAAATCCGCAAAGGAAAAGATTGACCATATCGATGATGTACTTGCTAGGCTGCGAGGGTAAACTCACCTTGTGGCGTAGAAATTTTGAATCACTTGTGTTACCGTTTGAATGTCACGAATGTCCCTATTCAGCAAATCCTCGAGGATTCTCTGTCGCTGACTTACATGCTTCTCAAACACATCCGGAGATACGCCAGCGGCTTGACATATTATTTCGCGCAGTTTTGACGGTATCCCAGTTTCTTCTATTCGGTCATTGGCTGGATTGTACTTCCAAATGACGTTCAACCTTGGTTTGGTGCCTTCCATACCCGCAATTTCAGCAACTTCGGTAATTTTCCTAACTGTTTTACCATTGACATGTAATCTTGCTTGAATAATAATTAAATCCAATCCGGTTAGCATAATCGGTGGAACTAGCATCGGTGGGTTGATCATTCGAGTGACCGTCTCTTGAGCGGTATTTGCGTGCAGTGATCCAAATGAACCATCGTGACCAGTATTCATTGCGGTGAGTAAAGTAGCAGCCTCTGGACCCCTAACTTCACCAACAATTATCCTATCTGGGCGCATCCTCAAACTCGATTTTAGACAATCGTTCATATCTACTTCAGGAGTTCCATCCGGCCGTTCACGTCTTGTTTCCATTCTAAGCCAATGATCATGATAAACTTGCAATTCAGCAGTATCTTCAACTGTCAATAACCTTCTATGCCATGGAATGTACATTCCAAGACAATTAAGTGTAGTTGTCTTACCCGAGCCAGTACCTCCAGCAATTACGAAATTTGCTGGCCTGCTATCAAGACCTTCAATCCAGACCCACATCATTGCCGCGAGCCGGGAATTGACTGTTCCAAATTTGATCAAATCGAGCATTGTCAATGGGTCCTCTCTAAATTTACGAATTGTTAGCGTCGGCCCGTCTGGAGAAATTGGTGGAATCGTCCCATTTACTCGAGAACCATCTGGCAATCTACCATCAAATATTGGTACGAGACCAGGACCATCTCCCAATGGTACATTGGTAAATGATGCGATATTCTTGGCAATCTGGATACCATTATCGTCCTCAATCCATACGTTTGTGCGACACATACCATGATTTCGATGAGCAACTTTTACACACTGCGAACCACCATTGTACATAACCTCCTCAAGGTTATCATCCTCTAGTAGGACAGCTAAATCACCGTAGGGATTTGCGTCAATTGAACCATCAACATGGTAAATTGGCGATGGATGGTTTGGTTCGGTGTAAATTGTTACTCTGCCGTATTGTTCTAATATTTTTTCAGACATTGTCTAGCCTCCAATCATCTTTACTGATCCAAGATATAGTAACATAGAGGTTGACATCCAAAATGGTACCCACCACAACATATCTCTCATTCTTCCCATCATTCTGCCAGAAACTAGGGCTCCAACAGCCGATGCCATAGCAAAGAAGTTAGAAAATGTCGCGTTGAATTCACTGATTTGATATCCTGCCTTGGCCGGGGCAAATAGCCCAACAATAAAAGCGATCAAGACTGGCAGTCCAATGCAGACAAACAACACGATAAGGATGCCTCGTCCGGCAAGTTCGCTCTCCCGCTTATTCATCAAATCATTGAGTCTTTCATAGTCCATTGCTAAATCTGCTAAGATATTCTGTAACGGTGCATCTTGTTGAATTGCTGTGTCGATTAGAACAATCACTCTTTGTACTTGTGATGAGCGAGTTTTGGAAGCAAAGGCTGACAAGGCTGCATCAAATGAGGAAGCATGGCTGCTCTCTAATGTTTCAGTCAATAGTTTACCTAGAACGCCCGGCGTATTCCTACCCTGTTCCAGCATCGCTTCTTGCAAACCTCTACCGGCACCAACTGCGTCTGATAATGATTCTAATAATCCTGGTAATTGATTCTCAATCCCTCTTCGACGATTTCTCTCGAGTATCGGAGGTATGCCGCCGGCGGCGCACGCAATTCCAACAACAAACAGGAACAAGACAAACATGTTGTCATTAAATGCCTCTAAAAAATCAAAGATCATATTACAACCCCGGGTCCTTAGTATGGGCTTTAAGACCAATCAAAATCATTCCAAGAAGAGTAAATAATAACCCTCCATTAACAGTTGAATTAATCACCCCTTGGTCTATAGAACCGACAATAGCTTCTGCTCCATCGCCAAGTATTTGTGGCACTAAGCCAACGATTGCTAAAATAATTGGGCCAATCATTCCTATCGAGAGTAGCGTTTCAGGTACACCACCTAAATCTTCGATGTATTTTTTGACAGTTTCATTTCTGTCTTCCTCCATTCGCTTACCCTGCTTTCTAAGTGTTTCAACAAGGTCGGTATTTTGCGTCAAATTTGTGTACATGGTGTTGAGTAGCCGACGATATCCATCAGATTCTGCTTTATTCATCATGGCCTTAACCTCAAATTCCAAACCCCGAGATTTACCGGAGGATAACTTATTCATGATGGTTGAAAAATCCTTGGAGATAATTCCGTAACCTCCCTGGCCAATTGAATGGAGTGCTGCTTCAAGCCCGACACCGGATGACATCAGAACATCTAGCGTCCTAATCACGTAGAGAATTTCCTTTTTCTCATCCAACTTTCTCAAAGCAAATCCCTCAAATTATGTCTTCAATAAATTCAAAGGTGAACATTTCATTGGATCCGTCATATTCCATTGTCGCGAATACTACCTTGACATCTCTCTCTTCAAACGGGTCGTGGATACAAGGTTGTCCAGTTCGATACATTGAAAGAATTTTCTTGTATTCATCTATTTTCATTTCACCCGAAACTGTGTATAGGGTCGATTCCGAACCCTCGTCGTGCAAATTATCGCCTTCTTGGCCGCGCACTATCGTTCTAGTAATTCTTCGTGCAGACTTTACTTTTATGTCCGCATTTGGAATACGAATCCAATCAGAGCTGCTTGTTCCAGTTGCGGGGCGAATAAAAAAATCCATTCCGGCCATTACTCCACCTGTTATACCCACTATTGGGGCGGGACTTGAATGTGTTGGGAGAAATTATGCCATCAAACTAATCTAAACCATCCAAATGCAGGTTCATGAACAGTTCCGCTATCTGACAACTCTTCCAGTTTTTCCTCAGCAATGGAACGTTGGAAGCCCCTGGCCTCTGAATTTAATAAAATCGTTTCAAATTCAACCCCGTCACCCTGATCTAGTTTGGTAATTATGTCTAGGATTACCGTCTCTAAATCATCTTGCTGAGCTTCCCCATCAGTATCGCCTTGTTTTTCATCAACTAACAATTGCTGTGGGGCCGGCTTAGTCGCGGCATCTAGTCTGCCCTCGGCAATATCAAGGGCTTGCATTACATTCAACCGATAGTGTTCCAAATCGATATCACCATAATGATTTCTTGAGGCAATCAGACCCAAAATCCTTGCTTGTGACATTTCAGATTTAGCCAGCGACTCAGCATTGGGTTCAAAATCAAGACTTGATACATACTCGGCCATTCTTACCAGCAATGATTGTGAGGTCTTGGCAAGCCAAGAAGCATACCTTTGAGCGTCAATGATACACATTTCCTCAGGTCGAAGAGATGTATATATGGCACCTTCATCGGTTTGATACAACCTTGTTTTTGCAATCATTAAGACAAGAATCGGTTCGCCTGACTCCAACCTAGCAGACAACTGAATCGTCAGTTCTTTGACTGAATCAGAGACATAGTCACCAACGGAGAAGTAATTGACTCCTGATGGGTCCCTTAGTTGCCCTTGGTATATCACTGAACCATTGGCAACATCTCTCCCCTCTATTCTCTCTAACAAACCTGCAACAATTACTCGGTTAACCCGAGAGCCGAGTTTTGTAACAACAAATGATGGATCAAATTCTCCTGAGCCTTTCTCAGAAAGGGTTGATTCTCCATATTCAGAAGCAAACATGTGAAGCGCTGGTTGTCGTTTTATCGATCTGGCAGCTTGCATTAGTTAATCCCCCATTCACTTCTAACTTCGGTTGCTAGCATTGCAGCGTCACTGTTGCTTAACTCAGCACTGTCAACCAAAATCATTGCTCCTTGTTCGTCGACAATAGTCCTGCCACCGACGTTTAGCTCGCGCCCGAGCAAATAATCTCTGATTGACTGGACGTACTCCATTTGGCCATCATTCTTGATATCTGCAGCCATTTTTTCTTCTGTTGTATTGATCAATTTCAGTGCTGCATCTTTATTGATAAGCACAGAGGCTGTTACATCGCCATTGTCAATAACTAATCTGAGTCTTACATCCTGTTGCGTCTCAATCTTGCCGACACAACCAGCAAAGTTGCATTCACCGTCTCGGGTTACTCTGCGGCATTCGACACAGCGCATTATTACACCAGAGTCTTCACGTACACTGACAACTGTGCCAGAGGTAGAAATTCCAACTCTACTGCCGGAATTTACCAGTTCAGTAAGTTTGACATTTACAATATGATTCGATAAATCAATGTCTTCCTCCCATGGCGCCTCTGGCAAAATCTCAACTTGTTCGGCCTTATCGACGGTAATATCAGGGATACCTTGCCATGCTCTGACCCTAACTCCAGTAACTTTTACCGTAACGGGCAAGTCATTAGATTCGAAAGGTAATTCTTGCCAGGCACTCATTCTGCATCGACCGGTTGGATCCGCTATCTGACCTGACCACAAGAAGCGCTCTTCGCCATCTTTGGTAAAACTCCTTTTTTCCCATTCTGTAATTTGAATAATGGCCTCTACATCTCTCGCTCCGTCGGTCAATTGTGAGATTGTTTTCATGTTTTGCGAATTAAGTTTCTCGACATTGGCAAAATTTGCATCGTGAAAGGATTCTATCTTGGTAGTTCGGCCAAAATTCAACTCTGGTGTGTCTCTAAAGGTCTTGACCTGTGCGCCGTCTATTTTGACCAAGCTGCCAACCTCATGATTGAACGGTTCCCATGATAAGAAACCAATAGTGCCGGTTTCGTCGGCAATCCTACCGCGAACTACGTCGATTGAACCAGACCCATCCCTCCGATGTATCTGGTCGTCTCTTGAGGACAACACCCTGCCGACTACACATATGTAACCATCATTTGGGATTTCCGCAATGTCAATTGGTTCTCCTGGTTGGATAACTGGCCTGGTTCCCTCTCTCAAGACAGCAATCCTGGCACCTTGATTTATGTTCAAGGACATACGCCCCTGATACTCATTTACCGAGGCACCCTCAATTCTGATGACCGAACCTGGGGTTATGTTGCTATTTGGACCCCAATCTTTGTACTCCCACCGTACTCTTGTACCACCCTCTTCCCAAGGATTGTCCTCGATTAAGCCGAATGCAATTTGCTTTTGTTCGCCTCTGATTGTTTGTTCTCTTAGATTATGTGAAACAACTTCAACCTCAATTTCAACATCTCGGTCGGTGGCAGTTAATTCAGATAGTGAGGTAACTTTCTTTGTTTGACTCGGTTGTTTTGTTGGAGAACCTGTCTTAGTTGGTGCTTGGTCTCCCTGAAATCTTCTAATTATCGAACGTAGGGCATCTTGAGGGGGTATGTAAAACTCCTCTTCATACTTGATAAATGCGGCCTTGACTTCATCAGTATCTGCTTGAGGACATTCTGACAAAACCGCTTTGATATGAGTCTCATATTTGTCATCCGACAAATAAAACACCCCTCAAATCGATATTCGTTCTACTTTTCCCAGTGTCGGGAAAACCTGCGGGCTCTTGTGCGGTTTGGTTAAGACAATACACTCCCATTTCCTCCTGTAGGTAAAGATAATCGGCGAAGGGAAATAAATTATCCCTTCATGGTTTAAGCAGGATTTACTCTGAGACCATGCTCAATTAACACATTTGGCAGATACATACTCCCCGAGGAATAAGACCCTTGTGAGCGTACATCATCACCAAGTTTGATGCCGCTTTTTAGTGCCTTAGCGAGATTTCCCGATAGCCCTGCTTGTTTTACTGCACCAATGATTTCTCCATTCTCAACCCTAAGAATCGAGCTAGTTGTTACAGAAAAGTCTCCGCTTGTTGGATTTGCAGTGTGGGCTCCCATCACGCTATTTACAATATATCCATCGTCAATAATTTCTATCATATCGTCATAACTGTAGACTTTCCCTTTGGTGGTTAAAAATAAATTGCTACAACCGGAAATAGGTGGTGACTGGTGGCCAGATCGAATCGCTGAACCAGTCGAGGATGCGCTTGCTATCCTTCCTTCAGCAATCTGCTGGGCAGCGTCTCTGGTGGACCAGAGTGAGCCAACTAATCTGCCGGATTCAATCAGTGTATTCTTTCTAGTTGGCACCCCCTCGTCATCGCGTGCCCCGGATGACCGGCCGCCCGGGATAGTTGCATTATCGATTATAGACAAGTCATCAGCAACCACCCTTTCACCTGTGTTACCAGACCAAAATGATTCACCTCTCGCTAATTTTTCCCCCTTAATGGCGTTTGGAACAACTACTGAAAATAGCGGAGAGAAACCTTCGCTGGTCATCATCACTGCTGATTCTGCTGATGATGATTCGATTTTGATTGGATCTCTCGTTAAATTGGCCCAATCAACAGCCCGCGCAACACAGTTTGGGACATCGGGTAGTTTGCTGCGCGAGGAACTACTCTGCCATGAGCTTGTTAATTGCTCATTTTCCTCTATAGAAATTTGTACTCCGGCACTATGTGATGTGGTAATGCCGGCCGCATCAATACCTTGGCTACTGTAAATTGCGCTCGCATTGGCACTAACACCAATACCGCCACCTGTGACGACCGCTCGACTATCCAGAGAGGCTACTTCAGACATTATCGCGTCCGCCTGTATTAACAAATCTTCAGATGATAAAGTAACCACTGAATTATCATACAAACCGGCTACCGGTGCCGCAGATTCCTCGCTTGGTAATACAAAACCTTCGACTGCTGGTGACATTTTTGCTATCGACAATGCACTTTTAATCGCTTTATCAGCAGAAGTGATGTCGACTAGGTATGCAAAACCAAATTTACCGTTTTCCAATACCCTGATTCCGAAACCACCCTCGCCACCTCCAGCGGCAAGTGAAATTTTGCCGCCCTCGATGTCAATCTGGTGTCCGTACGATTGTGTTGCTACAACTTCCCAACTATCAATACCCAAAACTTTGCATCTAGTTGCAATGGCTTTACAGCCTTCCTGTAAGCGATCCAGGGCACCGTCTGGAAGCATTTTCAGCCCACCAAAGCTTCACTTATCCTCATGATGGGACCGCCATCTCCAACAGGGACAGTTTGGCCTTTGCCGCAAAATCCTGGTGCTGCTAACTTAGATTCTCGGGTTAATCCGTCCACATTTTTTAGAATCTGTAGTGTCAGTCCGCTGACACTTACATCTTTCAATGGCGTGGTTATTTCACCGTTTTCAATGAGCCATGCTTCTTGTGCAGCAAATTGGAAAGAACCTCGTCCGGTATCTACCTGTCCGCCACGTGAACCACAAGCATAGACTCCGTAGTCAAGGTCTTCGACAAGTTCGTCCAAATCTGCGTGGGTCCCTCCATGAATCAATGTATTTGACATTCTTACCAAAGGATGATGAAGACCGTCTTGTGCTCTGGCACCAGCGTTTGGTTTGATATCAAAGTGTGCAGCAGTTTCTCGATGGTTAAGATATTCAGTTAGAATACCGTTTTTGATTAGGCACTTTTCTGTCGTATCTAATCCCTCATCATCTATTGGATGTGCGCCGTAGCCCCCACGAATTGTTGGATCATCAATTACCGTAACAATATCACTGCCTATTTTTTGCCCCAGTTTACCGTCAAGGCATGAATCTCCTGCAGCAACTAGATCGGCCTCACACGGGTGTCCAAGGGCTTCATGGATGTAAACTCCAGTTAAGTCTCGGTCGGCTATGAGCGGCATTTTACCTGATGGTGCACGTTGAGCTTTCAACAAACGTAAAGCCGAGACTTTTGCGTTGACTCCTAGCTCATTGATATCGCAGGATTCAATCAGTTCCAAGCCACCCTCGCCTCCGAATCTAGTACGATATGAGACGACTTCTGAGCCGTCTCTGGCGGTAACCATTCCATTGATCAAAGACCTTTGGAAACTCCAAGTTCGGTTCATTCCTTCACTGCTCAAAAACTCAGTATGGATATGCTCATCGTGCCAGCCGCAGGTGACTGATACAATATTGTCGTGGCCGCTGGCAGAGTCGTTGAACAGATTCATATGTTCTAATCGCTCACTTAATTCAGTATTTCTGACATCTTTCTTTGGCTTCCAGTGGAGGCTATCCTCTATGATTGGCACGTCGGCCAAACTAATTGCTCTATCTTTGGGGGATCGTCGAGCTGCAACCGCTTGAGCTAGTTTTAATGTTGGACTCATCTGCTGCTCTAGTGAGGTTATGTCTGTGGTAGAATGAACCCCCCAGGCCCCATCTGCTAGTATTCTAATGGTGGCACCAATTTCCTGACCTGGAATTGCACGTTCGAGTTTACCATCCCTGATAGTGGCTGAGTAATCAGTATATGCAACCAGCCGAACCTCAGCGTAAGCGGCACCATCTCCTGTAATTTTATCAAGACTTTTGTTTATTTTATCAACATCAAGATACCTGTAATTCGAGGAGTGAGTAGCGGAGTCTGGAGACTTAGCGATGACCATGACATGCCGGTCGCTTTATTGTGTTTGAATCCTTCTTTCAAATGTTCAGGAATTGAGATCGGTAGATATCGTATGAGCAACTAGAGAATCATTGGTCAGTTCGGATAATTTATCGATATCAAGGCCTAAGATTTTGAGACCTTCAATACTCAATTTTGGTATGCCTGGTGCTGTTCTTAGGCTGAGTTCCGTGACTAGATGATCGAGAATCTCGTTAGTCTCATTGCTCCAGTTTGTCGGGGTAATTTCACCTTCCACTATTTCATATTCTGGTAAATAGATAATCCAGGCATGCTTGTGGGTATCATTAATTCCAACCTTTCTAAAGGCCTCAGAGACGTGATGAGTACCAGCAATGTATCGCAGAAATTCAGCATCTATTGAGCGTGCCAGGGCTCGCTTCTGCAAAAATGCGCGCCGAGTAAGCAACCATGCAGTCCACAACTGCTGTTGCGACTGGGCTGCGTAATCGGCCAGCAACAACCAGTTTTGATTAGGCCTTAGTTGAATAAATCTTGAGACTAGGCTATCACCAGAATGTGATATATCAACTCTGTAACAGGGGAATTCTGGCATCTCCATGGATAGTGCTGAGATAATTAGTTTTTCAATAATCCGCCCCGTTTTCTC
>DAUW01000130.1 GCA_002505355.1 Euryarchaeota archaeon UBA229
CTGCTTAGGGTATTGAGAATCTTGGCAACGTGTCGGCGTGGCCTAAATAACCAGTCGTAACAGTAATGAATAGTCCTGTCGGGGCCTACCAAAAATGATGACTTACCCGGGAACTTACCAAGAAATACGGGCACACCATAGGCGATTGAAACTTCACGCTCCGGATCACTAAGTAACGGGAACGGTAAATCTAGTTCTTCCTTAAACCGACGGTGGTCTTCAACAGAATCTTCGCTAATTCCTATAATCTCAACTGGAGGGCTCAATGACTGGAATAAATCATATTGTTCTTTGAAATTTAAGCAGCCTCGCTTGCATGTTGGAGACCCATCTTTGGCATAGAAAAACAAAACCTTCCATTTATCATCATAATCTGCCAGTGATACACTGTCACCTGTGCTGGATTCAAGGGTGAAGTTTGGTGCAAGTTTGCCTATCAATTCCTTTGTCATACCTCTACCCCGATTTGATGGCAGGGAGACTATTCATTAAAAACGAATGGGAGAATGTGCCCCATTCTCTTGGCCTTGGTGAACAAATATTCTTCATTGTGTGAACCAATGCCTTCGATATGTTCTATGCGATTTTCAATACTTATTCCATTGTCAACCATACCTTTGATTTTGAGTGGGTTGTTGGTCATAAGCCTAATTTTGGTAATGCCGATGGATTTGAGCATGTTTGCACAGAAGCCGTAATCTCTGGCATCTGGCGGGTGATTTAACAACAAGTTTGCATCGAGTGTGTCAAAGCCTTGATCTTGGAGTGCATAGGCTTTGATTTTCTCGTGCAGACCTATGCCTCTACCCTCTTGTCGCAGGTACAATATAGCCCCACACCCCTCTTCTTGTATCCTTTGCATGGAGGCCTTGAGCTGTGGTCCGCAATCACACTTCAGCGAAGTGAACGCGTCGCCTGTGAGGCACTCTGAGTGAATCCTGATTAAGGGTACTCGATCTGTTTGTTCTAACCCTACCGATAAGATAGAGTGTTCCGAGCCATTTTCGTCAACCATAACACGAATTCTAAAGTTTCCATATTCGGTTGGCAAAAATGCTTCAGCTTCAATTTTCATTGGGTCAATGGTTCCGCTTTCCATGTTCATTAGTCACCTAGATTAGTTTATAATGACCTGTTTGGAATCTAATCTGCTAAAAAACACCGCTTTATATTCGTCAAGGGAATTTTATTCACCATGGGTAGCGTTCGCTGTGATTTAGGTGTTGCAGCAGTTGTTACCAAGGACAACAAAGTATTGTTGGTAAAAGAGTCCGCTGGAAGATACTCTGGTCACTGGGGACTACCCAAAGGATACGTCGACGAGGGCGAGTTGCCTCGAGACGCAGCACTAAGAGAACTAAGAGAAGAATGTGCTGTCGATGGCAAGGTCACCGGTATTTATGCCATCAGAGAGAACCTAACAGATATCGGTCCGGCGGTTTTTATCGCTTACAGTGTGAGTCTGCTACCCAACGAAACACCAATAGCCGCTAGTGAGATTGACGAAGCGAAGTTCATCAGCGTCGAAGACTTTGATTCCCTAAAGTGGGTCAGTGAAGCAATGAAATCGATTGCTGAAAATGCCTTATTGCAAACTCCATTTTCTACCACTGACTATTCAAAGCAACGTGGCTACCCATATTTACTACATCAAAATAATGAGGTGAGAGTTTGACCTCTGACCTCGCTGACAGAATCAAACTAGTCAGTGACAAACCCATCAATGATGATGGAGAATTCGTTCTGTATTGGATGATAGCGACTAGACGATTTAATTATAACGCATCTCTGCAATTTGCCGCAGATCTTGCATCCGAGCACGGCGTTCCACTATTAGTCATTGAAGAAATCTCCACCAGTCACAAGTTTGCTAACGACCGCATTGCAACCTTCATGATACAAGGTATGGTCGAAAACATC
Source organism: Euryarchaeota archaeon UBA229 (assembly GCA_002505355.1). Taxonomy (GTDB): domain Archaea; phylum Thermoplasmatota; class Poseidoniia; order Poseidoniales; family Poseidoniaceae; genus MGIIa-L1. The sequence goes on from DAUW01000130.1 coordinate 1,921, forward strand.
TCAACCTTTAGGGACAACAAAATTAGATACATACCCTGGGTTGAAACGCCACTCAGCGGGCCCATCGGGTTGCTAAAGCAAGTTGCTAAAAGAGCAAAAATCGTTGTAAGCGATGAATTCCCGACTTACTATCCAAGAAGAGCGGTAAAGGCAGCGAGCGAGTCTGTCCCAGTTCGGATGTACACTGTCGATTCAAACGGTGTTATCCCTATGTCGTGGACGGAAAGTGCGCACTCAACGGCACATGGCTTTAGAAGATGGATTCACAATAACTTCTCACGATGTCCCGAAACTTGGCCGCGTCGAGACCCTATCAGCAACAACACAGAACTGATGATGGATGACAAACTGTTTGCCTCGATAATGGAAGATTGTAGTGTCAAACTACCCCCATTTGAATGGCTTTGGCGCTGCTCCGAAGGCGGGTCTGTCGGCAAAAAAGCACTTTCGGCGATAGATATTGACCATGATGTGGAACCGGTTAGGATGGCAACTGGTGGAAGAACCACCGCAAAGAGAAAACTATCCGCATTCTTAGCTAATAGCCTTGAAAGATACCACCTTGACAGAAATAGTGTAGAAAACTCAGCAGTTAGTGGACTATCTCCATGGCTCCACTTTGGACACATTTCGTCGATCGAAATAGTGGAACAAATCTTGGCGCAAAATGAATGGACTCCCGAACACATCGACATGGCCAGAAAAGGCTCAAGAGAGGGCTGGTGGGGATTAAGCCAAGGCGTCGAAAGTTTCCTTGATCAAATTATAACCTGGCGTGAATTGGGCTTCAACAACGCTTATCATAACGAAAATCATGACAAATTTGAGTCAATCCCAGCATGGGCAAAGAAAACCCTTGCCGAACACTCCGATGATGAACGTGTGCTGTATAGTTTAGAACAGATTGAAAATGCTGAGAC
>DAUW01000083.1:0-11150 GCA_002505355.1 Euryarchaeota archaeon UBA229
AAGCAAACAGTTTTACTTGGCAAGAATTGAGGTTTGCGTTACATTTGCCCTTGCTAATGTTCAGTTTAGGAATGGGCACATTTGCCTTTATGGGCCGTGATGCCTTGGTGAGAAGAACAGCAACCAAAAATCACCTGTTAGCATCGCCAGCTCTGCAACCATTGCCAAACTCGATGGCACACTTTGCCTATTTTGTCAAAGATTTGGTGTTCTATGTGCTACTAATCCTGTCCCCGATTATCCTCGGTATGGGGCTTGGCAAAGGGTTGGATACGTTCTTTGGTATCACAACCCCGCTAGCTTACTCGAGTCTACCTTGGACATGGTTTGCTATGGTAGCCACCTTGGCCCAAGGTTTAGCGATCTCCTTCCTCGCCTCTGCTTTGTGGATGCGCGGTAGGCCGTACACAATATTTGGGCCTATTGCGGTAGTGATATTTGGCATAATTCTTGGCGTTGGTGCGTTTGATGCAGATCTAATCCTAGTAGGTCTACATATTCAAACCACCAAAAACATCTTTTTTGGCCTGGCTGGTTTTTCACTTTGCATGCTTCTAGGATATTTATCGTCCACACTGATTGTCGATGATTTTGACGTTAATGTAGTGGAGAAGGGAGATTTATTCAAGCCGATATACGGCAGATTGTCGTTTTTAGGACGTGGTGAAATAAGATTGATTGTGGCAAAAGAATTTGTTGATTTATTTCGCTCAGGTTCAATTAAGAAAATGGTGGTGTCTTACACCATTCCCCTTGCAGTTCTGCTTGGTATGGCTTGGTTAATCGACTTCGCTGAAGCACCAATTCCAATTAATCTTCTATCGTATGCGCCATTTTTAGGGTTCTTTGGGTTTAATTTCTATTCTTGGCTGACGATTCTTGATTCACCAGAATTTATGAATGGTCTGCCCGTGAAGGTTCCTCAGTTGATACGCGCCAAAGTATTGGTTTATTTCTTAATCACTTCGTGGATTTCGTTGATTTTTATCATTTTGATGGCTTGGCGGTTAGACGAGTGGGGATCTCTGCCAACAAGCATAGTTGTGATGTTTGCTAATTCGATATACATCGTGGCGTTGACTGCGTTTCTTATGGGGCTTCGACCTAACAAAGCTATTTTCGATGCCTCAATTATGATTTGGTTCTGGGTTGGAACTGTTCTGCCACTGCTAGGACTGTTTCTGTTATCGTTTACTCAAGGCGACGTTTCACTGTACGGCAACTGGTGGGAACGTGCATCACAAGATGGTCTTGCTGCTACAGCCGGCATGTATGATGAAACAATGGTTAGACAAGGATATGTCGGCATGTTATCGATTTCGGGCTTTCTTCTGTTTGCATCAGCAATCCTGTGGAAATTAATGGATAGACGATGGGGCAAAGCGGAATTTAGCAATTAAATCACAATGCATCAATTATTATGCATTATGAATAATAGGCAAGTATTTCGATGACCTGCACGAGGATATCACCATGGGGCATGCTGTGGCAGTTTGTGGAATGCCAGGGTCAGGCAAGGGAGAGTTCGCTAAAATTATCGCTCGTCATGGCGTGCCTGTTAGATCAATGGGTGACATGGTTCGGGCCGAAGTTGAAGCCAGGGGAATGGCCGGAAGTCCAACTGTTTATGGCGAGGTAGCCGCAGATTTGAGGGCGGAGTTTGGTGAAGATGTTTTAGCAGTCCGCCTCGCTGATGAAGTATCTAAATTACTGCTTGACCATCCGATTGTTTTGATTGAGGGGATGCGTGGAACTGCTGAGTTCGAAATCTTCAGTTCAGTTTGGAGTCCAAATTTTACCAGTGTTGCGATAATCGCCGATCAGGAAATTAGGTTTCAACGAACGCAGAAACGTGGACGGACCGAGGACGGTGATCGTAAACAATTCGCGATTCGTGAGGCTAGAGAGGCAGGATGGGGTCTGTACTCGCTGATTGAAAATGCCAACTACTCGATCACTAATGAATCAACTTTGGACGAACTAGTTACCTCTGCCGGAGCATGGCTATCTGAGTTTAGAAAAGATCGATTGTGAAATAACCAATTCGCTATGAGTGTAGCCTATTTTCTCCATCGTTTCACCGAAGTGTTATAGTTGTCCAATGCGTGTCGTCAATTGCATCGGCGGGGGGTAATGGTTTGGCGAGAAAACGTGGCAAGCGCGGAGATTCAAGAAAACGGCAGCGCGCACAACAAAGAGCCCAGTATGACGAACTGGACAAATATCCAGTTATGCCCCCACATGCTTTCGCTAGAGTTGTGCGCGATAAAGCAACCTTGAACATCATCTATCAGATAATCGAACCGCCGATGACTAAGAAAGAGGAGCAGTATCGTGAAGAAATAATGGATATTTTTATCCGCTCGCTCACCGCAAATATTGACGAGATTGATGCCAATCCAGAAGCTTACCTAAGGACTGCGATGGATAAAGTCATCAAATCATACGGTATGAAAATCAATAAAAAGTCAAAATCTAAAATATTCTACTATTTGAAAAGGGACTTAATCGGCTATGGTGAAATGGATGTTTTGATGAATGACGCAAATGTAGAGGATATCTCGCTTGACGGCACCAATGTACCGATTTTTGCCTATCACAGAAAGTTTGAATCAGTAGAAACAACTTGTATATGGAAAACGGATGACGAGTTGGAATCATATGTTATTAAACTGGCACAGCGTTGTGGAAAGCACATATCAGTAGCCGATCCCCTACTCGATGCAACACTGATGGATGGTTCAAGGATTGTTATGAAATTAGGCCACGAAGTATCAACAAGAGGTTCATCATTTTGTATTAGAAGGTTCAAAGACGACCCATTTTCGCCAGCTGACATTATTGCCTTCCGAACCATGTCATCTTTGATGGTATCATATCTATGGATAGCGTTTCAAAACGAAGTCCCGATGCTTTTCGTTGGTGGAACAGCATCAGGTAAAACCACGACCCTAAATGCCATGTGCATCTTTATTCCATGGCAAATGAAAATCGTTTCAATCGAGTCTACCCGTGAGGTAAACATACCCCAGCCTAACTGGGTTCCTGGTTTGACCAGGCAAGGTTTTGGTGGCGAATCAACCGAGGGTGTAATCGGTGAGTTCGAGTTGCTCAAAGCCGCTTTGAGAGAACGTCCTGAGTACATAATAGTCGGAGAGATTAGGGGAGCAGAAGCATACGTTCTGTTCCAAGCCATGGCGACAGGACACTGTGCATATTCGACAGTCCACGCGGATTCCGTACCATCACTCGTTCACCGATTAGAAAACAAACCGATTGACATTCCTCGAGTTCTGTTACCTGCTCTTGAAGCATGTTCTATTCAAATTCAAACCAGAATTAACGGCAAGCGTGTCCGAAGGACCAAGCAATTAGTAGAGATAGTCGGTATCGACCCGAACTCACTGGAAGTTATCACGAATGAAGTGTTTAGATGGGATGTGACTTCTGATGATTTCATCTTTAGCGGGAAATCATATGTTTTAGAGAAGATTATGGTTAAGTTGAACTATTCACAAGATGACATGCGTCGAGAGCTGAGAACAAGAAAAAGAATCCTCGAGTGGATGGTTCTGAATGATATTAGGAAAGCAGATCAAGTATCACAAATTGTTACAGAGTATTATGTACGTCCTAATGAAATCCTCGCTCGTGTTGACGGACTACGTTGATAGGAGAGATACTGATGGAATTAACTGCATGGCAAAGATTCTGCAACAGAATCTTAGGTAGAGTGCTGAAGAAGCGTGCGCGCAGGGATACGGCTCTATCTGAAAACCTGGTCAAAGGTTCAATGGGTATAATGCCCGAAGTCTACCTTTCCACCGTAATCTTTACTTCAATTGCCATCGCATTAGTGTGCTGGGGGATAATTGGCATATTCTTCCTGCCCGAGGTAGGAGTAATTGCGTTTTGGGAAAGCCTACAAGACCCTGCAACTATCAATCCATGTCTAGACTGGGAATATTGGGAGCCAGAATTAGTTGACAAATCAAAACCAGGTAATGGTTGTCCGGAATATGCCACAAGAATTTTCCCAGCACCGTTCAAAATTGTAATTTTGGCATTGCTCGGTGCCATCGTGCCATATTCAGGTTTTCTGCTGGTCAGAGGTGGAGCTAAGCGTGAGGCAGACCGAAGAGGTGCTCAGATTGAGAAGTACCTGCCTTATGCTGCTTCTTACACAGCTGCAATGTCTGCAGCAAATGCCACTCCTGCGAAAATATTTCGTTCGTTGGCAATGAACAAAGATATCTACGGCGATGTCTCAGCTGATGCAGGCCTTATTTATCGTGATGTAACCTTGCTAGGCTATGATTTGATTACGGCGATTAAGATGAGTGTTGATCGGGCCGCTTCAGTATGGTTAACCGAGTTTTTCCAGGGTATGGTTGGCACCCTAACCTCAGGAGGGCACTTGAAGTTGTACTTCTTAAATCGGGCTGAGCACTACATGAGAGAGAACCGTACACGCCTGCAACAATTTTTGGAATCCATTGCATTGCTTGCCGAATCCTACATTGTGGTCGCAGTAGCTATGCCGTTATTCCTTATTGTGATGTTAGTAATTATGTTCTGGGTATCTGGTTCAGGTGCACAAATGTCGGAAGGGATGTTGTACGGAATCGTTCTCGGATTCATTCCGATGATACATGTTGCTTACGCAGTGTTAGTTTACACGAGCAGTAAAGAACAGGAAATGTGAGTTGGTAAAATTGGCTAGGAAGAAAAAGAAAAAACTAGTTGTAGAACTAGATCTTCCTAAAGACGATAAAACTCTAAAAAACCTGTACATCATTATTTTCATATCGATTATTTTAGGCCTATCCTCTGGAATAATGTGGGCTACTAATTCTGGTTTTATTCCCACAGCTAACGGGGAACCAATGTTTACCAATGTGTTCTGTGGTGCAACTGCGCAAGATGAGACTGGCACAGACTATTCCGCAGAATTTAGTGGTGCTATGAAACCGTCATATCAAGCCAATGAGTCATGTGCAATTCTCAAAGATGACCCAGACCAACTCGAGTGGTCGGAAAACCCGTGGACAAATTTCTTGTCAAAAGCAAAATCGTTTGATGTTCCTGGTATGCCTGACATTGTCAAAGGCGATGTAGTAATAGAACAACCCATGACACTTTCTTGTAATGTTGAGGCAGCAACTCCTACACAGTATACAGTCGTAGTTAGAGACCCCGACCTAAATATTGAGGGCCGATTCGACGGCACCACAGGCAAAGCTAGTGATGTGTGCAATATCGAAATTGATAACCTAGAACCAGACAGGGGTTATGAAGTGGCAATATTTTCGAACGAGGACGGTAAGCGCCTAAACTCCGCTGAGTTTGATGTCTCACTGGCATTTTATGATGGCATCCCGACTAATATGAACAACAAGTCATACTGGCTAGGTCCAAAAGTAGACCTGGGCCCTATCGACTTGCGGCCAATGATATTCTTGAATTTCTTTGGCTTAACTTTCTTCTTCCTCCTTTACCCTGCGTCATATTACTGGGAGCGGGTCGAAAAGAGAAAGAACGAGATTGAAGAAAAATTCCCAGATTTCCTCCGAGACATGGCTGAGTATTGGAAAGGGGGACTATCAATGACGGTTGCTGTTCAAACATTGGTTAAATCGGAGTATGGGGCGCTTAATGATGAAGTTAAGAAGATGTCAGACCAACTTAGTTGGGGTATCAAGTTTAGTGATGTGATTAAGCAATTTTCCGAGCGTGTCGGAACACCATTGGTTAAGCGAGCGATTACATTGATTGCCGAAGCGGATAGGGCAGGTGGTAAAATATCAGATATCCTCGTTACTGCAGCAAATGATTCGAGAGAAATTAAATTCTTGGAAGGTGAAAGGAACCGTGCTATAGGGTCGTACATTGCGGTAATTTGGACATCATATTTCGTGTTTCTAGGCGTCATTACCCTGCTTGGCAAGATCTTTATTCCTGCAATTGCTAAGTCCAATACTGGTGACGAGGGCGGCGGCGACACCGGCGGCGCAAATATCGGGAACATGACGATTAGAGCCATAGATCCGCTATTTTTCGTAACTGTGTTTTACTATGGTGTAACCATGCAAGCAATCGGCAACGGCTCGATGGCTGGATTGATGCAGAATGGACGCTTTTCAGCCGGGTTTAAGCACTCTGGGATGATGATAATCGCCGCTCTATTAGCATTCAATCTTCTAGTTTTTAGTCCTGATTTGATTGGTGAGTCAAGCCATTCCATTTCCCAACAAATCATTACTTCAGATTCCACGTATACTGTGGGATTAAATCCGTCTGGTGGTGGATATGTCCCCTCGCCAATTCTATGAGGGTGATTATTCTGCATGGTGATGACAACGCTCAAATTCACATTCTTGAGATGCTGACACTATTCTGGCTATTTTTCATGTCGGCTACATTTCTGATTCGTATCGATGTTCCAGATTCTCGATCGGTCGCTCACGATGCAAGTCTTGAGGCAGCAGGAGAATCTGTATTTCAGTACGGTCTAGGATTAGAGGCAGAAATATCAGGGGAAAACCGGTTGACAGAGTTATTATCAAACGCTGATAATGACGGTGCGTGTGCATTATTGCAGGATGCCCTAATCGCCGGCAAAGAAGCAAACTGCTGGCTTGCCAAAAATAGTGCGACCGCTAATCCATATGGTCTCGTCGGGACTCCTGCGGGGAATACCGTATCCGTCCATCATTTAGTCACAGTAAACGATGATATATGGACGGTTAGTCTCACCTTGTGGAATATTGGCGGTGGTGCATGATGGAGCGTCGTAGTCGTGTTGCTGACCAATACGGCCAGATGTTGCTTGCTACCGGTGTCGTTTTATTGCTATCCTTATTGTCGATGGCCGTGTTTAGCGTCAAAGTCGCTGGCCTAACCTCGGCTCATGAGCCCAACGCAGACTCAGTGATTGAGACTACAAAAGAGGTAATTGAGGTCTTACCATCTTTAACTGAGAATCGAACACAACTGTGGATTTCAAGCGGGATGGAACGGGTTGAGGCGGCTGAATTGGCGATGGCAAGTATTCATGACGATTTATTGCACCACGGTGAAATTCGTGGCGTAGAGGTGAAAATGCTTGACATTAATGTCAGTATAATTGACTCCTCAACCATACAGATATCACTAGATTTGGGCATAACAGATGACTCCTCAACCTTACAAAGCGAGTATACTTACACAATAAGCGCTTAATTTCTGTTGCGATTCCACGCGACGTCTAGGTGGTGTTCGATTTTCTCCAAATCACTGGCAATTCGGGAGATATCAATTATCGGCCATGAGGAGATTTTTGAGCGCTCGATTAACCCATCCTGAATTCTCCGTATGCGGTCAAAATTTGCAAGGTATCGATCGTGTCGTCGAAACGAATGAGCGTCGCGAGATTTAATCATTGATTTGTGTTGTTCCTCATCGCTTACTACCATTATTACTCCAACAGCGATTCCGCCAGCCTCAATCCAACCTCGGATAAGCCGGTCGCTAGGAATGATGTGAACGCCCTCTAGTAACAGGTCAATTCCCTCACGCATCGCTCGGTTAATTGTTGCTTCAATACCTTTCTCTACAGCTCTGCATGTATCAATCCAGTCGATGATTGCATCATTGGATTCACCTACTGAAAATGATGAACGATGTAGTGCAACATCAATCTTAGACTCATCCGCTGAACGTAAAACTTCCCTAATCGCGTCGGTCGAAATTAATCTAGCAAAGGAGCTTTTTGCGCCAAGTTTCATTGCTACAGTTGACTTTCCGGTGGCAGTTGCACCAGCGATGATGAGTAATCTCGGCGGCCGATTTGCAATGGTCTTTGCTGTTGCCCCAGCAATACCAACTTTTCGAGCCATGGTTTGACTATGGTGGAATGTAAATTATACTTATCATGTCTAGAAAGCCAAATTCTCCGAATTAGTAGTCGACAAGTAATGGCGAAACCTTTCAACATATACTTTCTGCGAGTCATATGAGCGCAGAAAAAATGTACCTCGCAGGAGAGTGGGCTGATTCTGAAAACGGGGAAGTCAGCAATGCAATAAACCCCGCCACCGGTGAAGTAATGGCAACAGTTCCAAAAGCAACTCTGAATGATGTAAATCGGTGTGTTGAAGCATCTAGAGCCGCATTCCATGGAGCTGAATGGAAGAACATAGATCCGGCTCAGCGAGGTCGAATATTGCATAAAATGGCTGCTGCTACTTACGAAGCGGCTAAAGAATTAGCCAAGATCGAATCAGAGAATAATGGTAAGACGTTTAGAGAGGCATTATCAGAAATACGCTACGGTGCTTGGACCTTGGAATATTTTGCAGGATATGCTGATAAAATAGAAGGAACAACTATCCCAGTACCAGGTAATCGTCTTAACTATACTTTGAGACAACCTATCGGTGTTACCGCTCATATCGTACCGTGGAATTTCCCACTTCAATTAGCACTTCGTTCGATAGCTCCCGCACTCGCAGCAGGTTGCACAGTAATCGCAAAACCAGCTTCCTGGACCCCGCTTTCCTTAATTGCGTGGATGAGAAAGATTGACGAGGCAAATGTTGGCCTTCCGTCTGGTGTTTTACAAGTGATAACAGGTTCTGGTAGATTGATTGGTGATGCTCTTGCTGGTCACAAAGGAGTCGATGGCATCGTGCTTACTGGTGGAGTTCCAACCGGTCAAGCGGTGATGGCTAAAGCAAGTGAAAATCTCACTCCTGTCACGCTTGAATTAGGTGGAAAAGGGGCGAATGTGGTATTCCCAGATGCCAACTTGAAGTATGCTGCCAAGGCAGTATGTTTTGGCATATTCATGAATGCAGGTCAAATGTGTTGGGCTGGATCTAGGCTAATTGTGCATGAGGAGATCCACGACGATTTTGTCGCTGCAGTTGTAGCCGAGGTCAGTAAGTGGAAAGTAGGCCCGGGAATGTCTGAAGGCGTTCGAATTGGCAGTCTAGTTCATGAAAACCATCGCGCAGAAGTCCTCGAAAAATTAGCAGATGGATTATCTCATGGGGGTAAAGTTGTCTGTGGCGGTTCAGCAGTCAAAGGGGATGGCGCATTTATGGAGGCAACAGTTGTCATTGATGTAGAGCCCGATAACCCCCTGTTTTACGACGAATTGTTCGGTCCCGTTCTCTCAGTAAGTAAATTCGCGACAGAAGAAGAAGCTTTGAGTCTCGCAAATAACTCGGACTTTGGTCTGTTGAACGGTATTTGGACTAACAACCTGAGCAGAGCGCATAAGTTAGCTAGAGATATTGAATCTGGAATGGTTTCGATTAATGAGTATCCTGTTACTTTCCCACAAACCGCTTTTACTGGCTGGAAGCAATCGGGTATTGGGATTGAGCAGAGCAAGGATGCTCTACGGTTTTACACTAAAGTCAAGAACGTGAACATAAAATTGTGAGGACTTGTAATGCCGGTTGAACTCACTTTAGTTGATGACACTGTAGGCTTAGTAACCATGTCGGGGAAATCTGCAACCCAATCATTTTCGATGGAATTCCTGCCGAAGATTGCCGCAGCTATCGACTCAGCGCTGACTAATCAATCAATGAAGGCGGTAGTAATTACTGGTGAGGGCAGGTTCTTTTCTGCTGGGGCCGATATCAACGCCTTTGCCGAATCAATTGAGAAGGGCGACGCACCAAATCTGATTAGAGACCTTACTGGTATATTGCACCCCTTAATCATGCGAATGAGGCAATCTTCAACGATTTGCGTTGCGGCAATTAATGGCGCCTGCGCTGGAGGTGGACTTGGTTTAGCATTGGCTTGCGATGTGAGAATTGGCTCACCACAAACCAAGATAGCTGCCTCATATGCTGGTATGGGTTTATCGCCTGATGGTGGGACAACATGGTTACTACCACGCTTAGTAGGTAATCAAGTCAGCCGTAAATTCTTCTTTGAAAACAGCATTTGGAACGCCCAAGAATCATTGCATTATGGTGCGATTGATGAGATTGTCGAGCCATCAAAACTTGTTCAGCGCGCTGTCGATGTAGCAAAATTATGGAGTTCATGGGGGCAACATACGAAAGAGGCAACTAAACATCTTTTGGATGTACAAACTAGTCATGATTTTGAAACGCATCTAAAGCATGAGAGGACTCTGATTGAAGCTGCTGGAACAACAGATGCGTTCAAAGAAGGCGTGGCTGCGTTTATTGAAAAGCGACCACCTAATTTCAATTAGAAATCAGGTAAATCGGTCTCTTTAGCCTCACCATTTGACCAATCATAAATACCAACACCAGTTTTTTTCCCTAGTCTATTTTCCGCAACCAACTTCTCTAGTAACGGGTGTGGTGCATACGCATCATCGTCAAATGAGGTTTGTAGATTCTTGAGAATATCTCTTCTAACATCAAGGCCAACTAGATCAGATAGCGCAAGCGGTCCCATCGGGTGTTTGTATCCAAGGACCATTGCGGTGTCAATATCTTTAGCGCTAGCAACGCCGTCAGCGAGCATTCGAATCGCTTCATTGCCAAGCACAACACCCAACCTTGAGGTTGCAAATCCCGGGACATCGTTAACCAAAATTGTCGTCTTGTTCATCGCTACGCCGGCTGCTTCTGCTACCTTTACGGTTGTATCACTTATGCCATCGTGCCGGACTAATTCGAGTAGTTTCATTATTGGAACAGGATTGAAAAAATGCATACCAATTAGCCTGCTAGGTATATTCAAAACGCTAGCAATTGCTCCAATAGATAGACTCGAAGTGTTAGTTGCAAATACCGTCTCATCGCTACACAGTGGTTCTAATTCTTGGAATAATCGTTGCTTTAATTCAAGAACCTCTGGTATTGCTTCAATAACCAAATCACAGTCTCTCACGGCAGCTGCAAGGTCATTTTCAGCATCGAGTTTAGACTCCCACAATGCTTTCTGTTCTGGAGTGGTTTTCCCTTTAGCAATTCCTTTGTTCCAAAAGGCATCAATTCGTTGCATACCCCGCTCTAAACCGTCGGGAAATGCATCATAGAGTATCGTGTTCCATCCGGCTTGTGCACAAACTTGCGCAATTCCAGCACCCATTGTTCCAGCACCGATTACTGCCACTTTGCTAATGCCCATGTTACGTGCCAATCGGTTTTGCTTCATCATGCTTGCTTGTC
>DAUW01000083.1:11478-12607 GCA_002505355.1 Euryarchaeota archaeon UBA229
CGGTATTGTCTCGCTGGGCAATAACTACGCCACCAGTAATTAGAATAAAGGCAAACACAAGAGAAATCCCCAGCTTTTCTTGCAGTAAAATAAACCCACCTATAATCCCGAATGGTGGGACTAGGTAGACATAGAGTGCGCTCATCGATGCCCCAATATTGACAATGCCGTCAGCAAACCAAACATAAGCAATCACAGTGGAAAATAAAGCCAGGAATATGATTCCTATCCAACCTTCACCGCTGGGAGTCGAGACGCCGTGAATTACAGCCTCAGCCGCAGTGATTGGTGTTAAAATAAGTAGTCCAGCAACAGATGACCAAACAGTCAACTCCAGTGGATTCAATGGTCTTGCTACAGGATCTACCGGTGACGTCATTGCTTGCTTCATCAATATTGTATTGCAAGCCCATGATAGGGCCGCACAAGCAATCAATAGGTTTCCAAAAACCCGCTCGGAAAACGGCAAATCAACATTGGGCGAGTAATAGAAAAGGATGGCAACTCCAGAAATCCCCATCAACAATCCTAGTATCAAATTGATGTGCATTTTTTCCTTGAGAATTATCACCGCCAAAATTGCAGTGAAAAGTGGATTGAAGGTGATCATCAAAGAAGCATCACCAGCAGCGGTATATTGCATCCCAAACATGAAAAAGGCTTGATACACCACTGTGGAAATAAAGCCGATGGCAAAGATTCTTGGCCACTCAGAACGGTTAGGGAACATCCACTGGCCAGAGAGTTTCATAAAAGCTAGGAAACTAACGGTTGCGATTATGTATCTAAGCCATGAAGCAGCGAACGGTAGTATATCATTAGCGACAACTCTGCCTGCGGGCCATCCAAGTCCCCATATTACCGCCACTGAAAATAGTTTTATGTGAACGAGTAGGTTATTCATTCAAACCGCTCCAAACCTAGTTGGAGCATTCGTGAACGTGGAAGCCCGATTTCAGGGAGTCCCTTTGCTGGAGCGTACATTTTAAGTCCTTCAATTCTAGAGACATAAAGACCGTAACTAGCCATATCATTCAGTTTGTATGGTGTTTCTAGCCCCATTTCAGTGAGAGCATCACAGGCTTTTTGGCTATAGATTGGGTATAAGTTAGTGGAAAAGTGCATCCAT
>DAUW01000074.1 GCA_002505355.1 Euryarchaeota archaeon UBA229
GACCCACGATGAGATTTGGAATGCTGCGCAAAATCAACTTGTTAAAAGCGGAATAATACATAATTATCTGCGAATGTTGTGGGGTAAAAGAATCCTCGAGTGGGCCTCAACCCCAGAAGAGGCAGCAAATTGGATGATTCACCTGAATGATAAATATGCACTTGACGGCAGAGATCCTAACTCGTATACCGGAATCTTCTGGGTGTTGGGAAGACACGACCGAGCGTGGGGTCCTGAGCGGGCAATATTCGGTAAGATTAGATACATGTCGTCAGAAAACACGCGCAAAAAGATGAATCTAAAACCATATCTCCAACAATTTAGGAGTCGATGATGTGAGCATTGTGTTCGAGCACGAAACTCATGTTGACAATACAATAGAAGATGCTTTTGCTTGGCACGAAAGAAAAGGCGCATTTAGAAGACTAATGCCGCCTTGGGAACTGGCTGAAGAAGTACGTGCCGATGACAACTTAGAGGAAGGCGCACAACGCATTTTTAGATTTCCGATGGGTCCTGTAAAGATGAGTTGGGTCGCACAACACACCGCCTACAACCCACCACATTCATTTGAAGACATTATGCTAAAAGGGCCATTTAAGTCATGGCATCACACTCACAAGTTCGAGCAAACCGCTGAAGGCAAGGTAAGAATTCATGACAAAGTGAACTACCAATTACCAATGGGTTTTCTTGGGAACATTGTTGCTGGCAAGATGATCAAAAAAAGACTGACTAGAATGTTCACTGCGAGAGAGATACGGCTCGAGCGGGATCTTAAGCGGCACGCCGAATTCAGCCACCTAAAACGAAAAAAAATACTCGTTGCTGGCTCTTCCGGGCTGATTGGACGTCAGCTGGTTGCGTTCTTAGATACTGGTGGCCATGATGTATGGCGATTAGTCCGAAGAACGCCAAAAACCGGAGAAAAGGAATTATCTTGGATGCCAAAAGATGGCAAATTAAACGTCAACGACTTGGAAGGCTTTGATACAATAATCCACTTAGGCGGCGCCGGCATTGGCGATAAAAGATGGTCAAAAAAACGCATGAAGTTGATTGAAGAGAGTCGAACGGTCAGCACCAAACTCCTCGCTGATTCGATTGCTAAATTAAAACACAAGCCTGAATCGTTTATTGTTGCTAGCGCAGTTGGGTGGTATGGTGAAAGAGGCGACGAAAAGTTAGATGAGAATTCCTCGCCGGGAGAAGGATTCCTGCCTGAAATTTGCGCAAACTGGGAAAGTTCTACTGTAGCAGCCACAAATGTTGGAGTTCGCGTAGTCCATCTTAGAACAGGGATTGTGCTTGATGCTACTGGCGGTGCTTTAGGCAAAATGCTATTGCCAGCAAAACTCGGCGCCGGTGGGCCGATTGGTAGAGGCAAACAATGGTACAGTTGGATCTCTATGGACGACCAAATTTATGCCACCCATTTTCTTACTATGAACACTGAATGCGAGGGTGTTTTCAATCTCACAGCGCCAAATGCTGTTCAACAAAAGACCTTTGCCAAAGTCTTGGGCAAAGTCCTACGCCGCCCTGCTTTTGTCCCTACCCCTCCATTTGGAATTTGGATTCTGTTTGGCAAGATGGGGGTGGCACTAACAACTGAAAGTACCAGAGTCCTACCAACTAGGCTAACCAACGCTGGTTACAAGTTCGAACACGAAACACTTGAACCGGCGCTTCGAGACTGTCTGGGTATATGGAACACTAAAGATTGATTCTAGGCTTGCGAATTATTCCCAAAGCGAATTGCAACTTTCGGTAAAAACTCATACTCAAGCGACGGGTAAATACGTCTCCATTACGCTTCATTGCTTCTTCAACAATTGCATCATAAGCGGCACACATCATTGATGGAGAGTATCTTGCATCCTTATCTAACAGTGACAATAATCCAACAGCATTTTTCCGGTGGGCCATAACGTGGTCGAGGTAATGACGCATAAATTCCTGCCAGCCACTCGATGTGGACAATTTTCCGGATCTCAAGTCATCTTCCGAAATACCAAATTTGGATAGCTCATCTGTTGGCAAATATATTCGGTTACGACTAAGGTCTTCTTGTATATCTCTCAGTACGTTAACCATTTGAAGATAAATTCCCATTTCGACTGCATGTCTGCGAGCATTTGGGTCATTGTAGCCATATATTTCCACGAGACAAAGGCCGACTGTTGAGGCTACCCGGTAGCAATAGCGTCGCAGGTCCTCGAATCGTTGATATTTAGCACGATATAGGTCGTCTTCCATGCCGGATACTAGCTCTCTTAGGTGATCTAACTCTATGGGGAATTTCTTAATAACGTCAGACAGTGCAATAAAAATTGGTTCTTCTACTACTTCGCCTCGCTCAATCTTGTCGAGGTTCATGCGGAACCATAACAGGGAGCGTAATTTGCTTAGATGATTTTTATTATCATTAAGGGGTTCAGATTGTTTGTCAATAGACAATTGAATGCTCCGATTTTCTGCTTGTTCATCGAGATGGGACAAGTCTTGTTCTGGCAACCAGTCACCATCAACAATATCGTCGACTCTGCGGCAGAAGGCATACAGAGAATTGACTGCTTTACGCTTGTGGATTGGTAGGTGCCTAAACGACCTAAAGAACGAGCTTGATGCATTGCGAGCAATTACCTCGCAGTGCTGATATGCAGACTCCAATGTGTCAGCCACTGTAGTACGTTCTTGGCCGAGTTGAAAAATTGAAACCATGATAACACCATTCTGCAGATTGCCTGTATATGATTAATCAGTCTTATTGATATATCAACTATAGTATACTGCCCAAATTTTTACCATTAAAAAATCAAGCCAGTTGAGTCCAATCCACTTCCGCCTCAACCGTCTCAATCTCGTCAACATCCATCTGTGCTAATTGTAGCTTGCCGGATAACTCATCATTCACGGCATGCCAATAGGAGTATGCCTCGATTACCCAAATGCCTGATTCTCTCGTCCCGTTACCGGAGCCTTTGACCCCACCGAACGGAAGGTGTGCTTCAGCACCTGTTGTTGAATTGTTTATTCCGGTCATCCCTGCCCTAATTCCAGTCTTGTACCGATATGCCTCTAATCGATCGTTGGTGTATATTGCCGATGAAAGACCGTAAGGGCTTGCGTTAGCAAGATGTAATGCGTGGTCAAAATCGTTTGCTTTGACCACTGTAACCAATGGTCCGAAAATTTCCTCATGAAAGCACTCCATGTCTTCCGTGACATCGGTAAAAACATGTGGCCACATGAATACACCCTCAGATGGATCACCAACAAAGTTCTCTGGCATGTTGTCCTTTGTAATCTCACCTTGCCCCCAAATTTGCTTTGCTCCACTGGCTTTTGCCATCTCGACGCCGGTCAAGAAATCCTTTCCGTACTTTGCTGACAACATGGGACCATACAAAACGTCCTTGTGTACTAATGAATTACCGATTTTTGTTGACTTGACTTTGTCCATAAACTTGTCCATGAACTCGTCATAAATATCCCGGTGAACAATTAGATTCCCTAGGCTTGTACACCGCTGTCCTGCGGTCCCAAACGCTCCCCAGTATGCGCCCTCAACTGCGTTGTTAATATCCGCTGACGGCATAACTACCAGGGGATTTTTACCTCCAAGCTCTAACGAGCATGATACAAGATTCCGCCCACAAACCTCGCCAATCATCTTACCAATTCCTGTTGACCCAGTGAACGAGATTTTGTTGACCAGTCCTTCGTCTACAGCATCAACAAGATACTGGCCAGCTCCGCTACCCTTACCATGAACCAAATTAATTACGCCGTCAGGTAAGCCTGCCTCGTACATGATTCTGGCTAGAGCAAAGGACAGCAAAGGGGCGTCTTGCGGGCTTTTCCAAACACAGGTGTTACCGCACATGATTGCCGGTATCATCTTCCAGAATGGTACCGCAGAGGGGAAATTACAGGCATTAATTATTCCACAAACTCCAAGCGGCCTGCGGTATGTAAACAACTCCTTGTCAGGCAATTCCGAGTTAACCGTTTGACCATACAATCGGCGACCCTCAGACTGGAAGAATAAACAGGTATCAATCGCTTCTTGAATTTCGCCGCCAGACTCTTTCAATGTTTTACCTATTTCGCGTGTTTCTAACGCCACAAGTGCATCTTTGTGTTCCATCAAAAGTCTTCCCATGTTACCGATAATTTGACCTCTTGTTGGAGCTGGAGTAGCAGCCCAATCGGGGAAAGCTGCACGAGCAGCGTGTAATGCATCTCTTACGTCGTCCCTTGAAGAGAGGGGAAATTCGCCTAGACAATCAGCCAGGAGGGACGGATTAGTCGACGTGAAAGTTGCCCCATCACTTGCCGAAGTTAATTGGCCGTTGATAATATTGTAACCGCGGACTGCGGGCTTGCCGTTTGGGTTTTCCATTGAAATAAATTCTAACCCGGTCTCTAAAACATGAACCATGTCCACCCCACCGAAGTCGGATTATTGAATATAATGGTCTTAGGTGGCAAAAAAAAGTGTACTGAAATTAGCCATGGAGGGTTTAAATCACATGGCCATTAGAGATTAATGCATCGAGATTGGGCTGGAAGTATTAAACCGTAAGCACTACCGAAGCAAAGGAGCGATTGAAATGTCTGGCCAAAATGAAACTATTTCTCTGACTGTCGAAAAATCAATTCCATCCGATGTAGGGCATGGAAGAGCACGAATTTCTGGCGACTCCGGGCTAGACCTAAAACCCGGAGATATTGTACTAATCAAGGGTGAAAAACGGTCCACCGCCGCAATTTATTGGCGTAGTAGACCAGAAGACAACAAAATGGCGATCATCCGAATCGACGGAATTATTCGGAAAAACGCTGGCGTAAGCCTGAGAGACAAAGTTACTGTGTCAAAAGTTGAGGCCGAAGAGTGCAAGAAACTAGTCATTTCTCCAGTAATGGCAAACAAGCAAAAAGTGAAATTTGGACCTGGAATTGAAGGATTTGCTCGTCGTGGTCTGCAAAACCGTCCCGTCGTCCAAGGTGACAGAATATTTATTCCCGGCATGACACTGTTTGCCGAAGCATTGCCCTTCGCTGTTGTACAAACAACGCCCAAAGGCGTCGTAAAGGTGACCAATGACACTGATATTGTCATCAAAGATGAGGCCATCGACGATGATGACATCGGGCAATCGGAAGGAATTACCTACGAAGATGTTGGCGGTATTGGACAACAATTGCAGAAAGTAAGAGAAATGATCGAACTACCCCTAAAGCACCCCGAACTATTCCGCAGGCTAGGTATTGACCCGCCAAAGGGAGTACTTCTGCACGGGCCACCTGGCACTGGTAAGACGATGATTGCCAAAGCTGTGGCTACTGAAACCAATGCTCACTTTAAGAGCATCAACGGGCCAGAAATTATCAGCAAATATTACGGTGAATCAGAGAAGCAACTTCGTGAGATATTCGATGATGCTAGCGACAATGCACCGGCAATAATTTTCGTCGATGAGATTGATTCAATATGTCCAAAGCGTGAAGACGTCAGTGGTGAAGTTGAGCGACGCGTTGTTGCACAAATGCTTACACTAATGGATGGCATGCAAGGTCGCGATAATGTCGTGGTGATAGGAGCCACCAACCGTCGAGACGCGTTGGATCCTGCACTACGTAGACCTGGACGGTTTGACCGAGAAATTGAGATTGGAGTACCAGACCGAGATGGACGCAGCGAAATTATGGATGTCCATACCCGACAAATGCCAATGTCCGAAGATTTCGACATAACCTGGATATTAGACAACACATACGGGTTCGTTGGAGCAGACCTTGCAGCCCTTGTTAGAGAGGCCGCAATGAAAGCACTCCGCAGATACTTACCAGAAATTGACCTTGAAGAAGATACTATTCCTCCAGAGGTTCTGGAGAAGATGGAAGTATGCATGGAAGACTTCCATCAAGCCATCAAGGATATCGAGCCCTCCGCTTTGAGGGAAATCTACGTTGAGGTGCCTGAAGTCACTTGGGATGAGATTGGTGGATTAGAAGACGTCAAAAGCAGGCTGAAGGAGTCGGTAGAATGGCCTCTTACCAAGCCTGAATTGTTCGAACACTTCGGCATTAAACCGCCACGAGGAATCGTCATGTTTGGTGCACCGGGCACAGGAAAGACCCTTCTAGCCAAGGCCATCGCCAACGAAGCACAAGCAAATTTCATCAGTATCAAAGGACCCGAAATGATCTCGAAGTGGGTCGGAGAATCAGAACGTGCAGTGCGCGAGATATTCAAGAAGGCTAAACAGTCCTCTCCAAGTATAATATTCCTCGACGAATTTGAGTCAATCGCCAACATGAGATCATCTAGTTCCGGTGATGGTAGCGATGTCTCCAATCGCGTGGTAAACCAGCTACTAGCGAGCATGGACGGTGTTGAATCGATAGACGGCGTGATTATCGTTGCTGCGACTAACAGGCCAGAGATGATTGACCCAGCGCTACTTCGCAGTGGCAGATTTGAGCGAGTATTACACGTTCCACCGCCCGATGTCAGTGCCAGAGAAGCGATCTTCAATATTCATTGCCAAGGGATGCCCCTATCGAATTTCTCTATCAAAGATATTCTGAAAGGCATGGATGGATTTACTGGTGCGGATATTGAAGCCGTATGCCGAGAAGCCGCCCTTATCTGTATGAGAGCGAACAAAAAGAAAGTCACCAAGAGTCATTTTGAGGAAGCAATCGGCAGAGTTAGACCAACCGTAACCCCTGAGATGCTTGAATATTATCAAAAGATGGAAACAAGATTAACCTCCGGTATGTCCAATATCAAACGCACAAAAGACTTCAGTCACGGCATTGAAACAATGTGACGTCAACCGACGCATTCAAGGACTGAAACATTATCAGTTAACTACCGAGGAGAGTGACTATGGCAGTATTTGCGAATGAGGTCATGGGGCGAGACGTAGTCGATTCGCACAATGAAAAACTCGGCGAGATAAGTGACTTGGTAATAGACAAGTTGTCTGGCTCAGTCACTCAAATTGTGGTTGTTTTGGAAGCAAACCTAGACCCAACGCTACTACCATGGAATTATCGTGATGGAAGAATGACCATACCAATTGATGATGTTGCCAGAATCTCTAATCGGATACATCTGCGTAAATGATTGTTCGATGAGCATTTAATCCTCAACTATAGACAACATTCTAAACTGATGTGCCTGCGTCTAGTGTCGGAAATACGCTCTAGTTGGTGGTAGAATGGTTGAGTGGCGCGAGATTAATTACCGCAGAATAGGCCTACAAGCCGCTTTCTGGTCAGTAATGTTCGTGCTCCTAATCATGATACTGAGCAATTTTGTCAATTTATCAAATACGAACCAGTTGTCTGCTTATGATGATGACTGGAACGACATGTCGGCATTTCGACAAGATATCAAAGACATGGGGATAGAAACTAGGTCACTCGTCAGTAGCCCATTATTGCTGTCAGACATCGAAGACCCTCGAAACACTACTTACATTGTCGCAGGAGTTGAAAGGGACACTCTATCATTGCCACAATTTGATGAAGACGGTTTCATCACCATTGCTTCTGAAGATGGCTACTCACCATCAGAGGTAGATGCAATCGTCGAATTTGTTGACAATGGTGGCACAGCTATAATCCTGGAAGATTATGGCTTTGCAGGAACTATCGCTGAGGCATTTGGTGTCAGATACAGCGGCTATCAGTTATTTGACACAACCTACGCTACTGAATTGAACTTCAATTACATCTGGATGTGTGTGCAAGAAACACCATGTAGCATGAACGGCAGCCAAATAGATGTTGATACATTGTCGACCCACGAGCGGTGGGCTGATACATCCTCTGCCCTAAGTGCTCACCCTTGTGCATTGGTCGATGGACAAGCTATGTCCGAGCAAGAGGCGGGCGTCTGTGGCCACCATTGGCAGGATGGAGTAATATCCTACAATGGCACATATCGCGTCCTACTCAACAACATAACGGCCCTAGAACTAATTCCTAACAATAAAAATCCGCTGCCTGAATTAGCAATTAGAGCAGTTACTAGCAATGAAGCAAGTGTAGATGTTAATGGCGATGGGGAGATATGGGTTAGCAGTGAGCAAAACGAAGAAACACCCGATCTCTATGGAAAATTTAACCTAAGTGTTGAGGCATGTGCCAAGTCAACCTGTAATCCTGATGACGGTGGAAGAGTATTCTTCGTTGCTGATGGTTCACCTTTAATCAATGCTATTTACGATTATTCGGGCTTCAGTGAGGGTAAATACGGCCCCACTGATACCAACATTCCCGCCAATGATAATCGTAAGTGGGCACTA
>DAUW01000059.1 GCA_002505355.1 Euryarchaeota archaeon UBA229
TGGTCGGAGTGGATGGCCAAATGATGCCTGTCACCGACTTAACGCCCGAAAATATTGCTAAACTGCAACGTCAATCTGAAAAGGTCGACAACCCATTTGCCGATACTGGAGTAACTGAATCAGAGGAATTTGTTGATGGTAGAGAAGACGTTCAAAAGGGTACGCTACTTACTACTGACCAAGTCTTTGCGTTGATGAAAGGGGATGTCGATGAAGCACAAAATAGAGTCGCAGATCCGTTTGCAGATTACAATAAAGTCCGCCAACCTGAAATAAAACAGAAACCCACAAACACCAAAGAAATTTCATCATGGGACGAAGGCGGAGCCGTTAGTGTAGACAAAAACGATCAATCCGTATCCGCAAAAACAAGTTCGCCCCAAAAATCCACACCCAAGAGTTCGGAGAAGAAGCCCAATGCGTGGAAGGATTGGGATGAAAACTAGGTGGTTCCATTGAGGAAATACATCGCTATTACAATCACCATTGCTGGCGTATTAATGGTAATATTCTCAT
Organism: Euryarchaeota archaeon UBA229; assembly: GCA_002505355.1. Taxonomy (GTDB): domain Archaea; phylum Thermoplasmatota; class Poseidoniia; order Poseidoniales; family Poseidoniaceae; genus MGIIa-L1. Next base: position 517 of record DAUW01000059.1, read on the forward strand.
CACTAGGCATAACTCAGAACCTGAGCGATGCTGACACAGTTGATGCTATGCTACCGCCTTGTACGGTTGAAGACGGAGTACCTTTTGTTGGTGAGGATGAAGTCACATGTTATTGGGGTATGTCGGGAGAGGTTCTTGAGATTCCTAGCGAGGCAATAGCAGCCAATGTTGATGTAGAAATTTCATGGAGCAAATCGGGAGTCTGGATTGGTATTGCTGAGGCTAGTGAAGCAAGCAAGTGCGAGCTCAAAGGCGACTATTATGAGTGTCAAAAGGAGTCAGTGAATATGATCGCCGGCGGCCCAAACTCGGATGGTGTAATTACTTGGCAGCCTGTACCCGGAGAATATCGGTTCGTTGCTGGTGGTGACGATACACAAACCTTACAGCAATTTGATGTTGACTGGACTTATCAAGCCTCCTTGAAATCGACCTTAGCGATTGGGCTGTTACTCGTTGGACTTATGCTGACAATCAGCGGTGCAATATTTTGGTATAAAAACAGCAAAAAATGATTTGAAAAGGTTCTTGAATTAGTGAACCTTAGGTTGAGCAGTATGGCAGACCTAGACCTCGCACTACGCCTATTACAGAATAAAGTTCGGCGACAAATCCTCGAGCGATTGGTAAGAGAGCCACATTATCCAATGCAGTTAGCCGAACTGATTGGCGTTAGCCAGCAAGCCATAAAGAAACATCTTAAGGAGTTAGAACAGGGAAATTTTGTCACTAAATTACAGGTTCCCAGTGAAAAAGGTGGTCCGCCGAGAACAATTTACACAGTTCAAGAGGCATTATCGATAAGAATCGATTTGGGTCCTGACCTTTTCAATTGTGAGCAACGGAAATTGCCGTCTGGCGGTCCAATGAGGTTATCCAGCAAACTACCGAAAGCAACGCATACAGTTGCTGAATTAGTTGGTGGAAGAAAGCGTATCTCAGTTAGCGAGGGAGTAGGCCACCTGGCTGAATTGAATCAGGTAATTGAACAACTGGATACTGAACGAGATGCATTGATTGCCTTGCACCAGCATATTCGCAACAGGATTTCCCAAGGCGTTGACAGTGACTTTGAACAATACGAACAACGAGCCATGATTCACTCGATAATCGAGGCTCCTGAGAAACGTCTGGACCTCAACCTGCTAAGCAAAGAACTGCAACTTGGACAACGACAAGTCTCCGAATTACTTGATGAGGTTAGAACAAAACTCCAACGGCAAATATCACAGCGAGCAGGTCATGTGATCGTCACTCCGGAAAACTCGGACCTATACTGGTGGCTTGGAGATTACAAAAAGTAACCATGATTAGGTTAATCTTCGGAATCAAGCACCGATATCAATGAAGACTGTTCTGCAATGCGTTTCTTGACTTCTTCCCTTCTTGCCTTACCGACGAAGTAAACTACTCCAAGTAAAGACAGCGTAAGCAGAATTACCACAAATGGTAGGGCAGTCTTACCAACAATTTGTCCAGCAACGTCAAAGAACGGGCTTGGTGATTCAAGAGGTTCAGATACCGCCATGATATTGTTTGCTTCACTGCCTTCAACAATCTCATTCATTGGGTCAACGACAACATACACACCCTTGCTACCAGCAACAACTGGATAGAGGAGATAAATTTCGATTTCTTTGGCGTCCTCTGATGCATCCGGTGCTAGTAGTGCACCCACTACTTGGCGCATGACGATGCTATCTTCATCACAGCCATTTCGCTTAATTTCTTTGATTATTGATTGGCTGTTTACATCATCATATTGACATAACACAATTTCAATATCGGTAGCGTGGGTATTACCAACATTCTGTAAGGTAATTCCGATGGGTATTGTCGAATCGATTTCTGCGCTGTACTGTGATACAATGATGTCCTTGATTACTAAATCAGGAGCTTTAAGACTTAACGTAACAATGAACTCATTGCTATCTAATTCTTCACCTTGCCAAGAAGGTGAGGAGTCATAGTCGCCTCCTTCCATCATGTCACCAGCGCTGGATACTACCTTCAGTCCGACATTACGAGTATCGAGTTTAGCCGTTGTCGAAATCTTGACGACCGCAATCATCTCAATTGTTTGATATGGTGCCATTTGCGGCATCATGTAAACAGCATTAGGTTCGATATATGCGCAACGAATTGAATCTTGTTGTTGGCTAATTGTTGCATAATAAGCGTCAATTTCTAGTTGGCTTGCGTCTCCTGTCGGCATTGCCTCGGTTATTACTACGCATGGCTCGTCAACACTCAGATCATTGCTAATCTTTTTGATTGTGCGCCATTCTACCGACCAACCCTCTAGCGAACCCATACCTGGCAGTTCACTCCATACTATGTCATTGCCTTGTGATTGAGCGGTGTGGTTATCCAACGTTGGCCAATCATTGACGTTACCATTATTGGTTATGTTAACTGCAAAGCTAACTATCTTGCCCGGCGCAGACACCTTTACTGGGTTGTCCACTGATGGGTCCATGGTAATCTCCATGTCATAGAATTCATTCACGTATACAAACAAGAAGTCAACATCCCGCTCTCTAGTGATACGGTTATCCTCATTTGGATATGCTTCCTCAGATAATGTCTTGAATTCAACTACATACAAGCCAGCACCAATATCAAACTCAGGTATATTCATTAGCACATCGAAGGTTTGGTCGGAGTCCCGATCTAACTCTTCAAGGCTCTCCCTGGGGATCACAATGTCCCAGTGACCAGTTCTTACTGGAACGCCGCTTGGGTCGATTACCGTAGTCAGGCGGAAGTCAAAACGGTCCGGGCCATTCCCGTTATTCATGGTGGTTACTGGCAATACAATATTTTCACCTGGATTGACTGCGATTGCCGAAATTGGGTTACCGTTCGAGTCTGTTGTCGAAATAATTCTATCCGGCTCTCGCTCTATTTGCGTATCAAGACTATATTCATGAATCACGTTGACTGTGTATCTACCAGAGTCTGATACCTTTTGATAGCCTTCTAAATTAGCCTGCAGTGTGAAACTCTTCGAGCCGATGCTAGCGTCATCTGGAACGCAGACATTGACTCTGACCATCCAAGTCCTGAACGTTGTCCCTGCGTCTAACTTCCACTCTATCGGCATGCCGAGTGTGGCCTCAGAGCCCCCTGGCGTCTGCGAAAAGTCAATGTCAAGTACCCAGTTAGATTCGCGCCAAGTTGATTCATCTATGTCACTTGGTTGAACCTCCGGAGCTCCCGGAGTGCTGAATATCAAATTGCCTGACTCAAAGTTCTTAGTTACATCCTGCTCGAAGGTGTGACATTCTCCGGCCTTTACTTCGACTTCGCTTTCATCTGGTAACAACTCTTCAAAGACGATATTACCCTCTGATTGTATAGAAACGAAGATACCGAGTTCTAGAATATCATAGGTTCCTTTGTCCACTGACTTAATTGGCTCACCTTCAGACCAGCCTTTCAGGTAGATCACGAACGCTCCGGGGTCCTCGGTAGATGGCACTTTAACCGTAAGAATCTTGGTGGTTGATTTACCTGGATCAAGCTCAACTCTCAATGGGAAGGTTATTTCCCAGCCGAATGGTAATAACCACTCTTGCTGACCTTCGAGGGTATTAGGATCCCAAAACAGGAAGCTGTCCTGTACGTTACCGGTATTGGTAATAGTTATGGAGAACGTTGCCTGACTGCCTTGTTCAATATCTTGGACACTCAGTGAGGTATCTAGACTTATTCCGTGAACTACGTCCATCAGGGTGAGTGTCGTCAAATCAGATCTTATGGCTGGATCTTTGTATGATTTTGCCGTGACAACAATCTGAGCCAGTTCGTCTTCATTTGCTTGGTAGATTGTCGGTGCTTGAACTCTCATGTAGAAATTAATGAATTCTCCACCCTTGAGGAAAATTGGGGTAGTCGGCGTAATTTGGGTTTGATTATCCGAAAAGAAGATCTGCGCAGTCCAGTTTTGCGGGACCCCAGTTATGTTGAGACCATAGGTGTCTGCAACCAGGTCAATATCACCCGGGGTTGAATTATTCATTGTCATGTTGTAGAGGGTTTGTTCACCCGGTTCGATTACGTGATAGAACGTCTCTCCAAGCTCGAGTTCCACATCCACCTGACCAGTAAGAACGTGTGAATAGCAGATAGTAAACGCTCCATTTTGCTCATCATTACACTTGTTGCGATCTGACCATCCAACGTGAGCCCCGCTACCCAAATCGTTAGCAAAGGCTGGAGGCATACCGATTTCCGGACGACCCGCTGTATCAGTTCCGAGTTTGTTACTTGCCCAACTCGTTATCGTCACGATTTCCCAGGGGTCCAGCGCAAATTCTCCCAGACCAGTTAAGTCAGTCTGATTGAGACGAGTGTATTGGACCTCCTCGCCAGCAGTTACGTTGGCAGAGTCTACCCAAGCGATGTGAACATTGTTTTGATCGTCGGTAAGCAGGGAAGGGAATATGGAATGTCCCGACCAAGGCCGATTATTTGCTAAGCCCTCAAGCCCTTCGACATTGGAAATAGCGGTATCTTGAATTTTCTTTATTGCATAGGTGGATAGTCCTTCCTCAGCACCGTCAAATGCTCCAGCACCCTGAAGTCGTAGTTTGGTGTAGTACACCTCATAGTTGGCAGATTTTTCAAAGCCATAGTCTCTTGCGTCCATCCAAGCTATGTGGGTGTTGCCCTGCATGTCAACGCCGATTGCGGGGTGGAAAGAGTATGCGTCGTCAATTGTCACTCTTGTATCATTTACGACAACTAGGTGGCCGGTTTCTGCTGGGCCAGTGTCCTCAACATAACCGCCGTTGGCAATTGAATGACCAACAGCGCCCGGAGTCCAAGTTGGATCATTATTCATCTTAGCATAAGGATCAAGCACTGTCATGTAGATTTCTCGAGAATTATTGGTTGCAACATATACCATGGCTTCGACTAACAATGCCATAGCCCCAGCGCCACCGCTACCGGAGGGGAATTCGTATGCTTGACCGCCTGCGTTGACATTACCGGGATTATTAGTTGGGTCAGAACCGGGACAGTTTCTCGGTTGCGTTGAAACGACGCCGTTAGGGCATTTTGCCAGGTCAAGGAAGTGAGATTGGATATTTCCAGCGCCGCCATAACCTTGTCCGTATAGACCAATCGGAATCACCCCAGCCCTAACGCAACTGTCGTGCGCTTCACTGATTGAACTGATATCATCAGCCTGTTGAGAGGGATCGCCGTCCTTAGGCCCCTCATCGGAAACTGGCAAGACTATCTTGGTAGCATTTGGATTCCACTTGTGGTTAGCACCGCCTTGTAGCGGACTGCCCGGGACATTGTCATTGGCGTCACGCCAGGACAGACATGCCCAGTTGGTTCCCGGGCCCCAGTCTTCACCTGAGCTGCCCGAATATGGGTTGCCATTGTAGACGGTGGTTGACAATGTCCGAATACCCCCGGAGTCGTCTCCATCACCTAATGCGGTCGACCTTGGACCAGCATTTTGATTGTAGCCAGCACAATCACCGCTGTCGGCAGCCGATGGCAGCCCGAAACCACCATCTAATCCGTAGATTGTCTCGTAGACAGTCATATTGGCAACTTCCAACAGTGGCTTAATCCCTTCAAACGCAGACCCGTCAGAGAAGGTGCCGCCGTATATTACCGTACAGACGTCAGCCCATTCTGAGTACATTGAACCTGATGTGTCAATTACGAATACTAACTCTACTTTACCGCCGCGGGTATCATCCCAAGCGATTTGTACCTGATCATTAGCATCAACAACGATATCTGGGTGTCCCTTGTGACCGATTATTGGTGTCAGAAGAGTATCATCGAACAACGTTATAACGTCTTGCGTGACAAAATCAGGTTGAATCATTGAGTAATATACTTGCGGCTGATTGAAGAATTTATCCAATTCATCATATTCGTCTTCCCAAGCGATGTGGATATTACCTTGAGAATCAACATCTATGGAAGGCCAGTCTCTATCTTGTGCTCGCTGTGAAATAACTACGTCATCAATACCGGTTATTGCCCCATCTGTCGATGACTGGCCGTTAAACGGTTGAATTTTATACGGACTTAGTGCTGTATACATAATTTTGTGAGTGCCTGATTTGTCAGTCCAAACAATGTGGATATTGTCATCTTCATCGGCAACAACATCGGGATGCCATATCTTGTGAATTCCTGGGTTGGTTATTTGTGTAGCATCAATCAAAATTTCTCCGTTGCTTGCCAGCATTGAGTAGTAGAGATGCAGATTGTTTCTTGCCCAGATAATGTGAACGTTGCCTTGGCTATCGCCAACAATTGCGGTTTGAGTGTCAGAGGCTGAGCCTCCGTCAACAATTTGTTGTGGCTCTGTTATGACCACGGTATTTGCTTTGGCAAAATCACTTGCAATCACCATTCCTGATAGGACGGACAACAGCATAATCGATACTAAACTGACGGACTTGAATGCTTGGCTCATGGATAATCCCCTCTTACAACAGATAAACTAGATTTTCATGGTACTTAACTACGACCCTCTCAGGTCATATTTTGTCATGATGGTTTAAGCCCATTCTGAGGGGTCAAAACTGGTACCAAAAGACATTTTTTCATCAAATTCTACTTCGATACTCTCTTGGTCTGCCGGCTTTGATTGGGTTGGCTGGCTGCGCGCTGCTTTGCTCTTTTCCCAGTCATCAACTGGCCCGGGTTTTCCTACACCTGGACCGTATGAGTACTTTATCTCGTGGATGATGCCCAGTTTTGCTAGCCATAGCCTTCGTAAAGAATGCATAAATTCGTTCTTCGTTATTCCGTCAAACCATATTGGTAAACTAACATTGAATGCTTGAAGAGGTCCTGGCTTCTTGCTATCTTTATGACCCATGTGAATTCCCCAATCTACTGAGGAGTTGATCAATTGCAAACGCGCTTCATGAATCCACTCAGCCCACCCATCTTTATCATCACTCATGTGATTTGCCATTTCATTTTGTTGCCCCTCATCGACTCTAGTCATGCTTGAGATTGCAATAAGATCGCGATTCTTCGGTACTACTACGGCAAACATATGCCCTTGTTTGCCTTGTGGGTATTTGATTAGGACATGAGAATGTGCTCTTGGGTCATTCTGCTCTTTAACAAATAATCTTTCTTCGTCAAGCCACTTCCTGACCAATGAGACTACTTCGCTTGGCGTCACGTTAACCTCGAATAACTCATCCTGTTTGAATGAAACCCCAAAATGAGGTTCAACTAGACAACTCCTGTTTCAGTTCTGCTATGAGGTTGAATAATTCCCGATGATCGCTTTTTGGCATTCTTTGTTTCCTGTAGAACCCTCTGAGATCTACAAAATCGTCCCAAACTAAAGAAAACATACGGCCAGATAACAGCGAGAGTGGGAACATCAGTAACCACATCATAACAACAGCCATGGCAATACTTAATGAGGAGGCTCCCAAAGATGTAGTCCATTCTATGCTCGTTACTGCCGCTATTGAGTCAGACTGCCAATACATCAATGCAACGATGATGGTCGACGAGATTGGCCAGATGATTATCGAGCCAAACATTGCTGCCAAAAATTGGTATGAGGTCCTGGCATCGATTCCCTCATCTGTCGAATCGCCCAAAACTCTGCCTAATACCAACTGGGGTAGAAGTGAAATTATGAATAATGGCAGAAGGGCAGTGAACAAAGCAACTCTAGCGACAGCCATTGGCGACTTTAGTAAATTTGGCGGAGCCAAATTTGTCGAGTCTGAGTTTAAATCTCTGCCATCTAATCCGTTACGGTGTAAAATTAGCGCCGCTTTTTCTGACTTTAACAGCGTAGGATTAACTATTTTTGGAGGTTGCAGATTCTTATCATCTGGCTCCGTTTTACCCACTGCGTACTGATTTCTAAATTCGCGAGCCATCTCAACCTCATTGCGCCATGTGCTTGGCGGATTATTGTCTAACCTGCCTTTAACATGCCCGAGTAAAAGCAGGCCCCGATACTCATCCCAATTGTGGGTGTTTGGGGTCATCGGCACTAGCTCTTCGCGTAATTTGTCGCGTAGTTTGAATACCGATTCAGCAGGAGGCTCCGACCAAGTGCCACTCGCTACCGCTTCAACCAAATTGTTAGGGACGTCTTCGCTTTGAACCTGTAATGGGTCACCAAATTCGACCCAAACATCAGTTCGGAAATATTCTCTTGTCCTGAAATGTAACCCTATTGGAATCAAAGCTGGGAGTTGCTTACCAGATGATTTAGCGATTGCGCTGGCTGATAAAACCGTCCTCATAGGGCCTGTTCTAAACCTTAACATGTAGGCATTATTGTGACTGGTCCCTTCCGGGAACAACACACAACCATAACCATGAGAAATTCCAGAAGCCAAGGTCATTAATGAACGACCGTTGAGGAAATCCGCTTCCTCCTCACTACATCCACCGCGCAGCAGTTCTGCCTTTCTCACCACAGGCTGCACCGCCATTTTTCTCGTCCACCACCCTAGTAATGGCCTAGTAACTAAATCATGTCGCCCGCCAAACACGAAATATCTTGGATGATTTAGCGTAATCTGCAGGGCATCTAGCAGGCCGTTGGTATGCCACGCGCAACACAGCGTCCCCCGGTCGAGTGGAATACGTTCCATTCCAGTCGCTTCTAATGAACGGAACTGTACCCTGCTGATACGATTGCAAATCCAATAAAGGATTTTTGTCCAAAAATAAGAACCAGGGGTCTCACCATCAAAAGATGGCATAGGTGTCGACAATAATTTGTCCATTTTCATATTCTTTGCAGATTTTGATAAATAGGGTAGTGCCTCTCCGCGATGATCTAGAACTCCATCATCCATTTCTTGGGGATCAGGATGCTTCATTATTCCACCTCATCTAATTGCTTTGCTAGGTCTGCTAACTCGCCGTGATCAACATCTCCAGCGACAATGTTGCCTGGCCACATTGCCATGAGCGTTTTTCCACCATCTCCCATCGTTCTAGGTATCACGTGCACGTGAACATGTGGCACCTCCTGCCCAGCCAAGGGTCCATCGTGGATACAAATAGTGAAATCCGTGGTATCAAAAACCGCTGATAATTTTTTTTGAACAATCTTTACGCCGGTGAAAAGGTCACATAGCTCCTCACTTGACAAATCTTGTAAATTTACTACTTGCTTGTGCGGGATTACTAGAGTGTGGCCCTCTCGACGTGGGTAAATGTCGAGAAATGCATACCAATTAGTTCCATTAGCAACCTTGTGAGATGGTATCTCGCCGGTAATGATTTTACCGAACAACGTCTGGTCGCTCATACGCCTGCTAGGGCATCGGAGTTATTGTCTTTCACTGAGGAGTTAGTATCCAATTGTCTTTCTGACCTTTTCTTATTGCTAACGTACCGACGTTGTCATTATTGTCAATTGTGATATGATGGAGTAATTCGGAACTTTGCTCTAGGAAATCGCTGCGCTGGTGTACCCCGCGCGACTCATTACGGGCCAATGCAGACTTGATTGAGGCTTTAAGTAGCCTAATTCCAGCACTAATTCTTAGCATTGCTAAATAGTTAGTATTTCCAATCAATGATTTCTGATCAATATGTATCTCAGCAGCAGAGCTCTCAGCAACTTGCAACTCATGCAGGAACTTTGATAATTCATCAGCATCGTTCGGTGTCGAGGCATATCTAGTCGCAATGCCCATAACTTTCAAATCAATTGCACCGACTCTTTGCACCATATCTGTAGCATCGTCAGTGAATTTCGCTTCAAAACTTGCTTGACAATTGTCCAGTGCTTCAAGTAGGTTTTTGGTGTTTGAAAATGCTTGTTTGGATACCCAATCAGCGGCATGCTCACCGGCGCTACTGCCACCGGTAAGCGCGTCTAGGAGGCGGTTGCCTGGTAATGCACCGGCACCGTTCAAACCTGAGCAGGCTGCATCACCAGCGGCGTAAAGTCCGGTAAACCATCTTGACCAACTACCAATAACCGCCCTGCCAAACTCGTCTGTTGCGATGCCACCGAAGGTTTGATTGACGCGATTTTCTAACCCTACTGTATACTTATTCATGTCGACTCCGGTTGAGCTTTTGACTGTATCAAAGGCAGATTGCCACCAAACCTTTTCATCGCCCATACTGCGGCAATCGACTACAGCCCCAGACGTCTGTGAAACTGCATCACACAGTTGTACAATGTTATCTGCTACGATTTGATTTCCCGCAACGTCACACAAATCAGCACCGTATCCAAGCATATTTGATGACAGAGTTAATTTCGTGTCTGCAACGCCAAATGGTGTTTTTCCGATGAATTCCATATCTCTCAACGGTAAACCGGCTTGTAAAGCAAGATCCATACCGAAGCCGATGTCTGTACCGTTGAAAATTCCTTCAAAACCACCGTCAGCAATTATCACTGCCTTGGTTTGAATGGCAAAGAACCGTCCATTCACCATATCTAGTGTTATCACTCCGTCAACTTTCTGTTTGGTACTTACCAGTAATACTGGTAATTGATCGCCTCTTCGCACGACACCGTGCTTCATGCACTGTTCTTCCAGCACCTGTTGGACATCTCTTACCGATGCATCCCCTGCATCCACTGTTCTTGGACTAGAATGACCAATCCCCTTCTTCGTTAATGGTAGGCCTTTAGCGTCTCGACTGAATACAACTCCTGCCTTCTCAAGGTGATTCAATTCATCTATGGCCATGCTGGTTTTCGCCGAAACAATATCTTGGTCGCACAAGAAATATCCTGACTTGATAGTATCTTCTCGATGACCTCGGTTGTTCATCTCTTGGATAGAGGCAGCTAACCCGTCGAGGGCAATGCTGCCGCCATTGCCGAGCGCCGATGAAGAAATCAACAGGGTTTTAGCACCATTTTTTGCTGATATTGCGGCAGACCGTAATGCTGCGGGGCCGTCTCCAATCACAAGTATGTCCCATGCTTCCATAGTGAGCCACCCGACAAACACACCGAAGCAAGAGAGGGAAATAAGCCAACCGCATACAATGATTAATTCTGTGCGTGGGTTATGATGACACAGGGATTTCCATTTCCCCAATTTTCCGGGCGCGTTCTAAACGCAACATGCGTTTCCTAAGCGCATTCGAGGTTTTTCTCGATACAATAGTTGTCAACACTTTTGATTCCAAAACAACACCGTCCTCTCCTCTCAACACTACCTGGATATTTGTCGTTCCGTAGAAATTCCTGTCCCATGCAACATTCATCCACAGTACCACTCCTTTTTGTAAATATCTCGGTACCCAATCAAGACAGTCGTCGTCGTTCGCTGCTGACAGTTTTAATGCACTACGCGGGGGTGGGCACGCTGCTAATTCAAATCGATGTGTGCGGGATTCTGGCTCTCCATTAGGCACCAATACCTCGACAGTCACATTCCGCTTCTCGAACATCTGATTATTCAAAACAATAAACAAATTTGTCGCACCGCCAATGCAAATATCATCCAGAGCGACATCCATACGCCACTTCGCTCGAGATATCTCTGGTTTCCCACTGAGTAAATCAATTTGCAATCTGTCTAACAGGTTAAATGCACTGGGTTGCCAAGCCTTAGCATGTGAAATCAACCGCTGTAAGGTTCGCCAATTGAAATCACTATCATGATTATACAAAATGTCCTCAAGTTTTCCTTTGACCATAAACGATGAGAACTCGGCGCGGACTCCCTCGTCAGACACCTCGCCTAAATTATGCAAATACAATACGTATAATAGTCTCTCAAGCGCCTGTTTCTTATCATTGCCTGGCATCAATGAATTATTGAACTGCAACTTCCATTTGTTCCATTCTAGTTCTAAATCTGGATCTAGGTGTGCAGACAATAGGTCACCAAGTATACTGCCAAGTTGGGTTTGATGATGTGTTGGTGCGTGGAAAACTAAATTTGGGAATCTGTCGCCAAGTTGCTTGACGCTTAGGTTAGTATATTGAGCGTGAAAAGTGTAAATAAAACCTGTAGTGACTGATACTAACAAGGCTAGATTCCAGGCGACTGTTCCCGGTTTCGTTGCGGTTGCCAGCAAAATCATTGAGAAGGATATACTGATTAGAATTGTACTAATAAGATTTGTTCGACGATGGTCTCTCAAACCGTCGATTATTCGATCGATACCCGGCTGAACTCTCAATGTGTGGCGTACGCCGTCACTCAGGCCCCCTTGCTCCCTCAGTGATAGTTTTGCCTGCATTGCATGCCATGCCGACTCAACGGCAATTATGTTTGGTATGACGGCAATAATCACAGGCACTGGTAGCAGAATGACAAACCAATTTTTGTCCGCAATTTGTTCTGGGAAGAATATTCCAAGCATTGCGATGAATGCTAATACTAACCCGACAATTGAACGCCAGTAGATTAATACCCAGTTTCTGGCGATATTGCCGAACAACTTTCGCCGCGCTTCAAGTTGTATCCATTGGAATCGAGTTTTTTCCAATGGGTCTTCGATTCTTTCGAACCCGTGACCATAGGGATCAGGCAGGTCCAAAGCCGAAGTAGAAGGTTTTGGATTGCTACGAGCCATCGTATCGGTTCAACCAATAGGTCCGCCTTTTTACCCGTTGCCCAAATTTATCTCGCTTTGTGAAGATTGAGCGGGCGCGGCAGGATTCGAACCCGCGATCTTCGGCTTAGGAGGCCGACGCATTATCCAGCTGTGCTACGCGCCC
>DAUW01000126.1 GCA_002505355.1 Euryarchaeota archaeon UBA229
GATGGTGAAAAGTTACAGTTAGGTAATCAAGAATGGCAAGTTCTAATCACTCCGGGTCACCATCCAGGACATACTTGCTTTCTTGGCGAAGCCGGGCTGATAGCTGGCGATATGTTGGCAGGCTTTGGCACGATTTTGGTCCCCCCAGCAACCGGTGATATGGATGAATATATCCACCAACTTACTCGCTTGAGGGATCTGCAACCTCATCTAGCATTTCCTAGCCACGGTCCAGTAATTGCGCTTCCAGAAAATAAATTCAACTATTACATCAAGCACAGGAGTGCACGCCATGAAAAGGTCCTCAATGCGGTCAGCGAGGGACTATCAGATCTAACTGAGATTGCGGTGAAGGCCTACGAAGATACGCCGAACGCGCATCCTGGATTGGCTAAAGATCAGACTCTTGCTCACCTCATCTCGCATCAAAGGCAGGGCAGGGTAAACCAAGACTCAACAGGCAGTTGGTATGCAAGCATTGATTGATAGTATGTACTAGCACAATCATGCCTCGGAGGTTAGTGATTACCAAACCAGGCGCCCCATCAGTGCTAGAAGTTATTGAGATGTCAATGCCACAAGCTGGCAAAGGAGAGGTCTGCATCGAAGTTCACTTTGCAGGGATCAACTTTGCCGATACGCTGATGCGCCTAGGTCTGTATCAGCCAAGGCCCCCTTTTCCGTTTACTCCAGGCTATGAAGTAAGTGGGATTATACATTCGCTCGGTGAAGGCGTGACCGAATTTGAGGTTGGCCAGCGAGTAGTGGCTGCGTCGCAAACCGGCGGGCAAGCATCACACATAGTTGCGCAAATTTCTCGAGTTATTCCTCTACCAGATGAGATGTCACTGGAAAAGGCTGCTGCAATGCCAGTAACCTACATGACAGCTCATCACATGTTGCATCACCTTGGCAACCTGAAACCTACCGATACAGTATTGATTCACGGTGGGGCAGGGGGAGTCGGCACTGCGGCACTCCAACTATGTCAATGGGCAGGTGTAAGCAAGGTTTGGGCTACTGCATCGGGGCACAAGGCAGATATTATCAAACAATATTCGGGTATTCCAATTGACCGTCATAACGAGGATTTTGTTGAGATTATCAGCCGAGAAACGGGTGGTCGAGGCGTTGATCATATCCTTGATCCAATCGGTGGTGAAAATCTCAAGCGCAGTCTGAAAGTTCTCGCGATGGGCGGTAAACTCTACTCCTTTGGGATGTCTGCTGCCGCACCAACTTCCAAGCGCTCACTATTGAAAGCATATTTTGCCTGGCGTAAAACACCAAAGTTTGACCCATTGAAGATGATGTCACGCAATCAAGGTGTATTCGGTGTTCACATGGGGACTTGGAATGATGAGGCGGTCATTGCAGAACAGTTGCATCGGATTATCGATGGAGTCAATCAGGGAGCGCTAGACCCCGTGGTTGATTCAATATTTGCCGTAGAGGATGCCGCACAGGCTCATCAGTATATTCATGACGGCAAGAACATTGGAAAAGTCCTACTGAGTTTCAAGTAGATTTCAATAAGCGCAAGTTATCCACTGGACTGAGGCGGTAGCATGAAAGCCAACATGAGCGGTTTTGACCTTCGAGCAATCGTTGGTGAACTAAGCCAGTATGTTGGTGCTTACGTTAAGAAATCTTACATGCCACACTACGAGCAGATCGTTTTGCGCATAAATCCGAAAGAGGTTAGTCAGTTTGATTTGGTAATAGTTAGAGGTTCGAGAGTTTATACCTCCAATCGAGACCGACCTATGCCCCAAACGCCACCCCCTTTTGCTATGGTTTTACGGAAATATCTCAAGAATGCTCGCTTAACAGCTGTCCGCCAACTAGGCTTTGACCGAGTTTTAGCTCTTGATTTCGATACCAAATTCGGTGCGATGCATCTTTATGTGGAAGTTTTCCGCGAGGGTAACATCATTCTTGTTGATGATGACGGTTTAATCATCCAACCACTAACCCACGCAAAATATTCTGGTCGCATTCTAAAGAAAGGAGTGCCGTACACTCCCCCACCACCAGCTACTGATCCGCATGATTTAGACGAGGCTGCACTAAGTGAAATATTCGCTAATTCTGAGCGGGACTTGGTTGCAACGCTTGGTGGCAAGGCCAATCTTGGTGGTACACATGCCAACGCAGTGTGCGCTTTGGCGGGAGTAAAACCAAATTCCGCACCCCGGGACGTAAACGTAAAATTAGTTCACCAAGCCTTATCCTCGCTGCTCAATAATTTAGCAAACGATGCCAAAGGGTATCTAATTTTACAACCTGAAGATAATCAAACTTCTAATCAGTTACAAGCGTTGGCAAATCAGCAAATCGATGGAGTAGAACGTGATAAATTCCTTGCGCAGTATGGCAATGAAGCATCACCAACCTTGCTTCCCGCACATCAAGACAAGGCAATAATGCAATTCGATCAACTCTGTCAAGCAGTAGATGCTTGGCGAGGTGCTCATGATGCTGGAGCGTTAGCCCGCCGCGAGGCGGAGAAATTGGATATCGCTTCACCTGGCAGAGGTTTTTCAACCGAGGTGGAAAAATTGGAGCGCCGACAGGCTCAACAGCAAAAAGCCTTAGACGGCTTTGCCAAGAAAATTGCTAAGCAGCAAATGATAGGTCATACGATTCAGAACAACTGGACCCATGTTGAGAGTTTACTTGCTCAAGTCAAAGATTCAGTGTCAACCAACGGTTGGCCAGCGACACAGAAAATGGCTAAGCAGGTTCCATGGATAATTTCGATGAATCCTGCAGATCGAACGTTTGTAACAGTCTTACCAGACGATGCCGGCGAACCCAATGGCCCGCAGGCAGTGCTGCGGCTCGATGAAACGGTCCACCAAAACGCTCAGAATTTCTTTGCCGCTGCTCGCAAACAGAAATCCAAGACCAAAGGTGCGACAGGTGCGCTTGATGATACTAATGTTCAACTCAAGCGGGCAAAGAAGCGGGAAGTGAAAGCACAGGAAAGTGGTAGATTAAGCAAGGTTAAGCGCAGTAAACGTCTGTGGTTTGAAAACCACCGATGGTCAATGACTACTGGGGGACACCTACTAGTTGGTGGTAAGGATGCTAAGGGTAATGACGCAATCGTAAAAAAGCATCTTTCCGGTGCAGACATGTATCTGCATGCAGATATCCACGGTGCTCCCAGTTGCAGTTTGCGTGCGACTCAAGGTTTTGTGATTGATGAACACAGGCCAGCCCATATTCCAGCAGATATTCCGACCTTCAAGTTAGTCGACAAACTCAGTGATGAGGAAATAACCGAAGAAAAACTAACAGAGGCGGCAACGTTAGCACTGTGCTGGAGTCGAGCTTGGGCGAGCGGAGGCGGTCACGGCACCGTGTTTGCGGTTAAGCCAGCACAGGTGTCAAAAACTGCACAAACCGGTGAATTTGTCGGCAAGGGAGCGTTCATAGTTAGGGGTCAACGTCAATGGTTTAGGGATCTTGATGTCAAGATAGGTATTGGGATAATTGCGATCAATAGTGTCCCACTATTGATGAGTGGTATGCCAGATTTAGTTCGAAAAACATGTTCGAGATATGCGATTTTGAGTCCGGGTATTACTAAGAAAGATAGATTGGCTAATCGTATTTACAAAAATACGGGAATTTCTACTGACGAGATTCTCGCAGTGCTACCGGGTGCTTGCGATATTATGGAGGATCACGGAGTATTCACTCCGCCAGCACGTGCTGCAACAGAAGAGGAGTAATCAGTCTATAGCGAATTGCATAGACGCGCAATCGGCGCACACACCATTCACGTCAATTGACGCTTTCTCTAATCGTAAACAACTAGCACAGTAGCCTCCGCTGAGTCTAATTGTGGATTTGCTTGCACTCTGCATGAGGGGCTACCGGGAATCCGACTCCTTTGAAGGCTTGTTATGGCGCAAAGCATTATATTTTGAACTAAAAGGAAAGCCGTAGCCCATGCAAGGGGTAAATGAACCATCATTTATAGTTCGAATGATTCGCTCACCTGTATTCCGCTCGCTGATGTTGTTTTCCGCATTTAGAGCAGTTTACGGGATGGGTATTTTGGTGGTAACATACTTCCTTGCTACCAGCGGAAATGTACCAATTTGGACATCTGTACTGTTCTTGTTATTCTCTATGGTATTCTCCCGCGTCTTGTTTAAATTCATCAAGAAAAGATGGACTAAGACTGCAGATAATTCAGACCCAATTATACCAACGACCGTGATTTGAATTCATTGATAGTATCTGTAAGGCACTTATCTAAACTAATCCAGTCCATCCCCAGAACCTCTGTTGCTTTCTGAGATGACATATTCGAGTCTCCACGGAAAAATCCCTTGACGGTTTTCCTCGTCATGTATCGCTTTTTACCTCTAAGGCCATTAAACCAATCAAACAAAATTACCAACTGCATTAACGGCCGAGGTATGCTTAATTTAGGCGCTTTACTGTTTGGATACAGGCGCTTTATTGCTCGACAAACATCAGCTAGGGTTAAATTATTGTGAGGAGCAAGTATGAATCTTCCAGCCGCATCGTCTATTTCGTACGCTTTCCTGTGAGCAATTGCGACATCTTTGACATGCACTATTGATAGGGGGATTTTCGGTGCTGCTGGGACATTTCCGTTCATGATGTCTGGGAAGAAATCGACGCTAGGAGTGGTGTTAACAAAACCTCCACCAATAACCGCACTTGGATTAATTACTCGCAGATCGATATCAAATTCTGCAGCCAATTCCCAAGCTTTACGTTCGCTATCGGTTTTCGCAATTATGTAAGGCGATGACCTCTCTGTCTGCCAGTCATCCTCAGTCTTGGGTCGGCCTCTGGGGGTGTTGCCTACTGCAGCAACACTCGAGGTATATACTACCCTAGTGATGCCGGCATCCCTTGCTGCGGTCAACAAATGGGTGGTTCCTAGCAAAGCAGTATCGATAATTAATTGACCATCTTTAGTGTTTGAGTATATTGTTGCAGTGTGAAATAAACTATCACAACCGCTGATTAATTCAGCCCAGTAATCCCCATCAAGAATGTCACCCTCAACTAACTCTAGTCGATCAACTACATCTAAATCTTCAGCGTGTTTGATGACATGCTTGGTTTTGTTTGAATCTGCCAAGTCTCTTACTGAGCCCTTGACACGGTACCCATTTTCTAGTAGATCTCTAACAATATGATTGCCGATGTGGCCATTCACCCCGGTGACAAATATTGTCTTCCCATTAGATTCTGGTTTGTTGGCCATCAAATCACTGTGATAAAACCGACTGGCTTGTGTTAAAATACTATGTTTGATATTAATCACTTATATTGATGTAATATGCGGATTTAGCACACTCCATGCCAGCCCAGAGTGTGGAAGAAGAGTTGGCAGAACTAGCCGCCTTGGTGGATGAAGCTGAGCGCCTTGGATTTGACCCATGGCCACCAGATAAACCGGAACGTCCGTGGGCGAGATGGGCCTTAGGGTCATTTATGATCATCATGATGCTATCCGCAGTATCAAAGGTCTTCTTCCGTTTCGTCTCTATCTAAGATAGAGGGTTTGGTTGAGTCTTACACTTCAGTCTCTACGAGCAATCATTGCAGCGCTCAACAAGGCGATGAGACCTGCAGCCGCACCGAATCCTGGCAGCATTGGGTTCTCATCAGAATATTTGTCGGCAGAATTCGAGTAGAGTCTGACCATATTCCAATCGCCACCAGCATCTAGGTTTGGATTGATGTGAATCATGTCGCCTTGACTGATAGTTCCGGAACCATCGGCATCGTGGAATACTATGTCCGCTCCAGCGCCGGTTGCCTCGGCGATTGAGACTTTCATGACATCCTCGCCGCAGGTCATAGCATTGGTTTCTACCATGTCGCTTGGTTCCATACTTCCGTCTTCGTCAGCACCACTATCCATGGTGCAGCTTGCCAGGACGATAGAGTAATCCGCAAATGCACCCTCGGCTTCAGTAGGACTCATCATATCAGCACTATCGACCATCCAATCAAAAGCAAATCCGTGATCATCGTGGTCATGTCCGTCATGGTCA
>DAUW01000058.1 GCA_002505355.1 Euryarchaeota archaeon UBA229
CACCTAGTCAGCCGTTCTAATGTCGGTGACGATGTGGTAATAAGAGCGGTAGTGGCAAATCCACTGGTGGATGAAAGTGTGTTGAAGTCATTGGTTAAGCACATAAAAAAACACGGTGATGAGATAGTTAAGGGAATACCGTCGCAATACTAGCAAACCCCTTGTTTAAGGAGCGTCTTGAATTAGCATAATCATGGGAAATAGCGAATTAGTGAGAACGGCGTTGTATGAAGAGCATGTATCACTTGGTGCCAATATTGTTGATTTTCACGGGTTTGAATTACCCATTTGGTATTCTAACATCAAGGATGAGCACCTAGCAACCCGAGCGGGTGCTGGACTTTTCGACGTCAGCCACATGGGAACATTTCGCTTAACCGGTAACAATGTCAAGCAATGGCTTGAAACCATAGCAACCCAACGTGTTAGTAAAATTCCCAGTGGCCGTTGTGGTTACACTCATTTCCTCGACCACGGCGGATATATCATTGATGATATGATTTTTGCTGTGGTGTCTGATCAAGAAATTTTAGGAGTTCCTAATGCTTCTATGATTGAAGTCATGTGGAAATGGTTGAACAAAAATTTGCCTTCTGATGGTTCCGTCATGATGGAAGACCTATCGCCAGAAATGTCAATTCTTGCCCTCCAAGGGCCGAAAAGTAGAGATTTACTGACTGCTGTTATGGGCCAAAATAATCATGTTGGACGGTTTCGCTGGCAACTAACTGAGATTAACGAATTAGACGTTTCCGGATGGATTCAGGGAACTGGCTACACTGGAGAGTCCGGTTATGAGATTTTTATTCCCAATAGCGATGCGCCAAAATTGTGGCGAGCATTGATCTCCGCTGGTGCAACACCGGTAGGTCTTGGGGCTCGCGATACATTACGATTGGAGAAAGGGTATTTACTAAGCGGTGTGGATTTTTGTTGGCCAGAACTAGAAGGCGCAACGGATTTTTTGGCGCGTGATTCTTGGGAGACAAATGTGCCTTTTGGATTAGATCTAAGTCATGATTTCATCGGCAAGCCAAGAGTTGTGTCGCACAGCGACGCCGATGCCAGATGGTGGGGGGTAAAATATCTGGAAAAAGGTCCACTTCCTCGACCAGGCAAAGAAGTCGCTAATCTCGAAGGTGAAGTAATCGGCAAACTATCATCCGGGGCCCCGTCCCCGAGTCTAGCAAATTTAGGCATCGGACTTGGTTACCTTGCAGGGGTTGTTGAAGGGGATGAAGTAATGGTTGTTGCTAGTCCACGTAGATCAGTAAAAGCGGTTGTAGTTAAGCCACCATTTTTGTGAATTTTGCATTGTGAGATTAACCCACCTAAACATGAATATTATGGGCGTTCCGCGCACGGGTTTAAATTGTCCGTAAGGGGAGAGTAACCATGGTCGACCAACTACCGAACAGAGGTCTTGAATTAGAGATGTTAGAAGAGATGGGTTTTACCTCAATAGATGACCTGTTCAGTGATTTACCGGAACACGTCAGAATGAGTGATCCGCTGCCATTGCCACCTCCGCAATCTGAAGAAGAGATCATCGCCGATGCAAAGCGATTACTTGGTGCAAACAGAGCCATGGGGGATGTAGTATCATTCCTTGGTGCGGGAATCTACCGGAATTACGTTCCTGCGTCAGTATTTCAACTGGTAACGAGAGGTGAATTTCTCACCTCATACACTCCTTACCAGCCCGAAGTTAGTCAGGGGATGCTCCAAGCAATGTGGGAATTCCAAACGCTAATCTCAGAATTAGTCGGTCTGCCTATTGCCAACTTGTCGTTGTATGATGGCTCAACAGCGGCAGCAGAAGCGCTAACTTGTGTCGTCAGGGTCCACAATCGGAAAGCAACACAGAAAGATACTGTCTATGTCTCGGAATTAGTTCCACCAGACAGAATGTCGGTCATGCACAATTACTGCCAAGGTGCAGGAATAGTGATAAAATTACTCAAGCACAACCATGACGGTACCCTAGATTTGTCTTCAGTGAGCGATGCTGCAGGAGCATGCGGAATATATGTCGAACAACCCAATCCCCTGGGCATTCTCGATGGTGGCCTAACTCAGGTCAAGGAAATAATCGGTGAACATACTGCGCTCATTGTTGGAGTCCAACCAGTTTCCCTCGGTCTTGTTGAGGCTCCAGGGAACTATGGCGCAGATATCGTTGTTGGTGAAGGCCAACCATTCGGTAGTCCACCAACTGGAGGCGGACCGATATACGGCATCTTTGCCTGTAGCAAACCATACCTAAGATTAATGCCGGGAAGAATTGTTGGACGGAGTATTGATGTTGATGAAAAAGAGGCGTACTGCTTAACACTCTCTACGCGAGAGCAACACATTAGGCGACACCGAGCAACCTCCAATATTTGTACAAATGAAACCCTCATTGCGCTCATGGGTGCAATGCACATGTCGTTACTTGGACCCGAAGGCCTTGAGCATCTAGCGGCTCGAAACATGTCAGCATGTATTCTCGCTAAACAAAAACTGGCTGAAATTGATGGCGTTACTCTGCCGCATTTCGGCGCCTCCCACTTCAATGAATTCGTTGTTGAGTTACCCAAGAGTGCGGCAAATTGTCTAAACTATCTAGACAATGTGGGTATTATTGGTGGTTTTGACTTGTCGCGCTGGTACCCGACTCAAGGAAATTGGCTACTTGTTTCAGTAACAGATCAAACTAAGGCTGCTGAAATAGAATTACTAGCGGCTCATCTAGCAGTTTGGAGTGCTATTAAGGAGGTTGTAGCATGAGCCGTCTGTTTGATTTCGGCGGTAGTGCGGGTATGGGTTACTCACAGCCCGAACCTTTGCTACCTAAGACCAGCATCACCCTTCCAGCATCGCTTTCCCGGAGTAAGTTACCACGATGGCCGCGTTTGTCAGAGCCAGAAATGGTGCGACATTACACTTGGCTGTCTAGGCGCAATTTCGGTATAGACACAGGTTTCTATCCACTAGGGTCATGCACAATGAAGCATAATCCAAGAGTAAATGAGGTCATTGCTCAGCTGCCCGGCATTGCTGACATTCACCCTCATCAACCGGAACACCACCTACAAGGCCTGCTGTCGATATATCATGAGATGCAACACATGCTAGCAATATGCTCTGGTATGGATGCGGTCACTCTCCAACCAGTTGCTGGTGCTCAAGGCGAGTTTACTGCTGTTCGGTGTGTTCAAGAATACTTCAGAAACCGTGGCGAAACCCAGAGAACTAAGGTCATAGTTCCAGACTCTGCGCACGGCACCAATCCCGCAAGCGCCGCAATGGCCGGTTATGACATAATTGAAATTCCCAGTTTGGAAAATGGTAGAATAGACTTAGATGCGCTAAAAGCAGTAGTTGATGATACTGTTGCATTAATGATGATTACCAACCCCAACACATTGGGACTGTTTGAGACAGATGTGCCTGAGGCTGCAGATATAGTTCATGCAGCTGGTGGACAGATGTATTATGATGGAGCCAATTTCAATGCCATCCTCGGCCGCACATCACCAGGGATGATGGGCTTTGATGCGGTTCATTTTAATCTTCACAAAACCTTCAGCCAACCCCACGGTGG
>DAUW01000088.1:0-1976 GCA_002505355.1 Euryarchaeota archaeon UBA229
GTGAAGTGGTTATCATCTGAGGTTTCCAACCTTATGTCGTGGGTTCGACTCCCGCTATCCGCACCACAGTAACTATCTAACATGACCCCTCAAGCACGGCACTGGTAAACTCTATCAGTACCCGGTTTCAGGTAAAAATATGCAGAGCAACCAGCTGAAGAGCATTCTGATTATGTTCGTGTTGTTTTCTGCGTCTATGTCAGGATGTTTTGGTGAAGAACCAAGTGATAACCAGTTTGAGATTGCAGGATTCCAAATAGACTTCACAGATGCTGAGGCTGCAGAACTGCGTGGTGGGGAATGGCACATTTTCGTTCTCGCAGGCAATGGGAGATCGATTTCAGTCCCTAATGATGTGATGTTGTTTATCGACGACGTAGTAATTCCAAACGGCTTTGCCACGGTCACCGGAGACCAAATAAACGGTAAATTGCTGCCAATACCGTACGCTGATGAAGTAAGAATTACCATTGTTGAGGCCAACGGAAAGGGAAAATCGTACGAATATGAAGTGTTAGAAGGCGAACCAATTGTCAGTGGTTCAGAATGGTTTGACAAAATGGATTTTATCACCAGCGTCTGTGCTGATACAACACTATGTGGCGGCTACATCAACCGCTGGATGGGGTCGCCAAACCCAGCATTTGAGCGTGCTGCGTCCTTCTTTCATGGGCACTTTGAAGGCCTTGGTTACGAAACTCATCTGATGCGAGTCACTGATACACTCAGCCTTACTCAACCTGAGAGCTTGAATGTCATTGCGTGGAAGCGAGGCTATGATGACTCTTGTGTTCAAGGGATTGGTGCACACATGGATGTTGCTTTACCCGGTGGTCCGCCTGGTGGTGGAACTTACGAAGGGGCGTATGACAATACTGCTGGCACCGTTGCCGTAATGCTGTATGCTAAAGCCCTGCTGGATATCGAAGTTAGGTGTGATACCTTTCTCGCTTTATGGTCTAGTGAAGAGGCTGGTCTAAGGGGTTCTAACGCCTTTGCCAATAACGATTGTAACTATTGTCTACCACAAGACAAAGAGTTGAGATTTTACATAAATATGGACATGATGGGTATTTCCTATCCCGCTAAGAAATCCAACGGCGACTACTTTCCCTACCATGCATGGTCTGGACCGGATGCTGATCCAAATGTCCAAGATGTCGCCATTACTACGATTCTCGAATATGTTCATCGGGACATCTTGGAAGCTCCGATGGAACTTAGAATTGAAGGATCATATGGCGCAGGTTGTGAACAGCATTGGGATGACCACTACAATCTCGTATTGGATGTACATGAAGATACCTTTGGCCGCTCAGATCATGTGACTTTTAGGAACCTAGGTGCCCAGACAATATTCCATCTTGGCGCCTATGATGATGATTACAGTGCTTACCACTCACCGCTCGATACCTTTGACAACATGATTGCTGAGGTTGGCGGCCCTGACGAACTAAAAAATTCCGTCCAATTTGTGTTGTGGGCGGCTTTTTTAGAATTTATTTTAGCTGACCAAACTCCAGAGGTTACCAACGTTAATGTATGAAAAAAATTACAACCTTTAATCTAGTTAACCGCCGATTTTTACATATGGTCACAGAGGCGGATGAGCAATTGTTAGACCATTCTAGTCTAGCAAACAAAAGTGGCCTCTCGGTGCTAATCTTCTTTGCTGGGATAGTTGTTGCACTCATAGAAACTATCTATCTGCTGATTCTCGGTAACAGCGTTGAGAATGCCGTGTGGCCCTTGGCGATACGAACCCTAGAACTAACCTTTACTCTAAGGGCAAATATGCCAATTGTAACTCTAGTTTGTGCATCACTCACCGCCCTTGGACTTTGGTTGATGATTAGAAGGCAACGGGAAAAATTAGTCCCGCAGTGGGCAGGACATCTGATGGTGTTTGTCTCAGGCATAATCATTGGATCATATGCAGTGTTTATCATCATGGATATCAGATACCTTAGGGGAGC
>DAUW01000088.1:2407-4156 GCA_002505355.1 Euryarchaeota archaeon UBA229
TTTACAGCATAAGTCATTTGCTAGCAGTATTCCTAGCAGCATGGTTAATGATGCCAGGAATACCGGCGCTAGTTGGGATAGCACCCTCGCCACCGGATAAACCCGTCTTTGGGTACGGTGGCAAACCCGGCCCGTTTGGTGAAGTCCTGGAAATCTATCCTTATCCTCTTCCCGATAACGTCACCGCAATTCAAGGTGATACAGAAGATGACATAACGTTCTCAATCTACCTATCAATTCCAATTTTGCCAGAAGAACCTGGTATTGAAGGCGTGCCACTAGCCATAATTTTTCATGCTTTCAATAATCCAAATCGAGATTCCTACACCGATTGGATTGGCCGATTGGTGGGCAAAGGTATGGTCGTAGCCTACATTCAATATCCTACCGATATAAGGCCAGAAGGTGGCGATAATTGGGACGACACCGAGGTCTATGGAACCTCAGATTGGCCTCATCATGTACCAAGATTATATTCAATTTACTCAGCAGTAAGCATGCTCAATGAGGTGATTAGCGATGATACAAGAGGGTCTGAGATAGATGCAGTGCTCGGCAATCTCTCAATAATGCCTGAGCATTTGTACATAGGAGGACACAGTTTGGGGGGCGCTTATTCCCTAAATGCCTTACAAATGGTCACCGAATTTGGTTGGGGTAGTGAAACACTAGTAGTTAATACTGAAATGGCCTCATCAAGACCTGTACAAAATTTATGGCAGCCTGATTTCGACAATCTACCTGAAGCAACTGTTGTTCACCTCGCAGTGGGGGAAGATGATATGACTGTTGGCCAGTGCGACAGTGTTTATCACCAACAATTGTTTGACCTAATCGAAGAAAATAACTCCTTACTAATTTTTATTCAAAGCGACCGATATGGTTTTCCAAGACTCATCGCATCTCATTACATACCTGCTAACGAAGCGCATGATACCATGGCTGATTGGGCCTTCTATCGGCGCGTCGATGCTCAAGCAGATTGGGTAGTGGCGAGGAGTCGTGGTGATTACAATACAGAAAATTTCGCCTACTTTCACCTTATTGACGGACCTTTACTACGGGACATGGGGGAATGGTCTGATGGCACCCCCGTTTTACAATTACAACCATATGCTAATGCTATTGAGGAGAAACGATTTAATCACTGCTAGAACGGAAATGATAACCATGGTAGATGAGGCGACATCACGAAAATCATTGATCCGAATAATTTCCGGATCAGCGATAATTGCATCGATGTGTTGCCTTCCAAGCGTTGTACTGGTGATGTTTGGACTCGCTAGTGTAAGTTCAGCCGCTGCACTTTCCGACTCACTTTACTGGGGTGAGAATGGCTATGCATGGTTTAGACCGACCATGCTAGCCCTAGCCTCATTATTTGTTATCATAGGCTTAGTTATTCATTTTCGCAGCAGGGGAATATGCACACTTGACCAGGCTAAGCGTGCCCGGAGAAAAATCATCAACACCTCTATCTTAGTGATTGCCATAAGTTACTTTGCATATTTACTCTTGAATTATGTGATTTTAACCGAAATAGGCATCTTACTAGACTTACCGTGGCAAGAAAGCAGAGACAGCTACAAATTTTGGAAGTAATTATTGGTTTGAGCGAACAGTTTTACAACCTACTGTCCAGTCAGGATAGGTGTTCATCGCACTGAGTGTTTTGTTCAACAACTCGTCCTCCGGAATTGAATCATAACCATTTCCAGGGCCAATAGCAATACTTACGTTAAAGCGATT
>DAUW01000088.1:4554-8731 GCA_002505355.1 Euryarchaeota archaeon UBA229
ATTTTAATTTTACGAGGATTTAGATGCATCCCTTTGCGGGCTGCTTTTTGTATTGCCTCCTTGGCGGTCCACATCAGCAGGCTACGATCTGGATGAGCCATTAAATCGGATAGTTCATCACCACTAGCTATCATATCAAACACTCCATGTGAAATCTGCAGGTCCGTCGGCTCTGCATCAATTCCTATGGTCCATCCCGGTTCAATTAAGGCCGCAAATGCGTGACCATTGGAATGTCCTATGGATATCGAAGGTAGTGGCAGTCTAACCCAAGTGCCCGGCATATAAGCGATACTAGGGGCGCGAAATTCATTGCGCCGAACCTCGAGTAGTGTCGTGTCTATGCCCCATTGAACTAGGGCTTGCTCAAGCAGCAACCTGCCACTCAGATGTTCATACAATCGCTTAGTGGTAGCAAATTTAGCCACCTCATCGGAATCTGCAAGTTGGACTTGGTCAAGAGAAATTGCTTCAACTGGCGCAGTAACACAGAGTATTTTTGGGCTCATCGGTCCGAAATCAACTGAGATCTCTTGCATCAATGTCACCGTCATCGCTCGAGGCTGAAGCGTTGCTCCTCCGGAACTGGTGCCATACTTTTGAGGCGCAATCCTTTCATTGCTAGCACTGGAGCTTCATCATCACCCACAATAAGCACATCATGCACAGTAACTCCAGAATCCTCAACGGCGACTCTGAGAGTTCTTACACGCAGTATCTCATATCGCTCAGGGACACGGATATTCGTTGACCACTCTATGCCGATCG
The DNA here is from genome assembly GCA_002505355.1 of Euryarchaeota archaeon UBA229. GTDB lineage: Archaea > Thermoplasmatota > Poseidoniia > Poseidoniales > Poseidoniaceae > MGIIa-L1. The sequence continues at coordinate 5,323 of DAUW01000088.1, forward strand.
GTAATGAAGAGAAGCCTTCGGATTCCATCGCGACAAAACCGGCGTTTTGGAAACCGGCTTCAATCAGCATAGGTAAGGCCTCTAGAAGTACTTCTTCACCGTTAATTTCACTCTCAAATTGCTCAATAATTGGTAACTGGTTACGCATTAATGCAATACCATCCGCTCCTGGTGAATTCACGTCGCCGACTCCGCGAATTATACCGCCATGAGATTGGAATCTAGGTCCGTGGAAATAACGTTGGTAAATGAAGGAAGGAAGCATTACCAAATCATCGAGCCCTGGCGTACCAATATCTGGCATTTGAGATAACTCAGAGTGCAAGAATTCTGTCAAATCGTCGCTTTTTTCGACGAGCCTAACCGTAGCAGAATGGTGCTCTCGCTCGCCAAAAATCTCACCTTTCGAATTCGTTAAGTCTGATACTAATCTACACTTAATCCAGTGCAGATTGTCCAAAGATTTCTCTACCGTTGCGACAACCCTAACTTTCATTTCGGATTTCAATAATTTCACTGGTAACCCGAAGGTGACATTCTCAAAACCTGCTAAACAAGTGGACGGTTTGAGCAACAGTGAATTTTCAGCAAACATCTCTAGCGCCATCACTCCGGGATGATATGGTACGCCATCAATTGCGTGATCGATAAGGAATGGGTGAAGTTGGGTTGATAATGTAGTTTCAGTAGTTATGGAAATATGCTCCTCAAGAGTAATTACTTTGTCAATGAGTGGAAATCTCGCCGGGTTAGCAATAATTGCGCTCATCTCCGATGGCAGCCTTAGTGGGGGCTCACGGAAACTACCAAATCGATCCATAAGACCAAGCGAACCACAAGCTAAGACTCTTCGCTTACCGCCGGCAAGTGCTTCATCAACGAATATTTCAACACCGGTTGCGACATCTAAAGTTTCAATTCCTGCGGCAGCAAAGACTGCTTCGATAGAGCCTCTTGTCGCCATACCTACATCCCTCCAGCCAGTCCAACCAATTGCCACTGCTCGACACTTTCCGCTAGCGGTTAGACGCGCCATCTCAGCATCTAGGACACTATTTGCTGCGGCATAATCAGTCTGACCACCGTTACCAAAACGTCCGGCTACACTGGTGAAGCATGCCGCAAATTTCAGCGCCTTCGTTCCAGAGGCTTCAGTAGCCGCCATAAGGGATTTCCAACCATCTAACTTAACGCGCACAACTCGGTCAAATATGTCATAACCTTTGTCTGCAACCAATTTCGAATCTTCTAATCCTGCACCGTGGACGACACCAGTTATTTTACGCTTCAACGATTTACCTAGGTCAATCATGCCGGTTTTATCCATAACATCAACAGAGTAATATTTTGCCTTATTCCCAGTCTTCTCAATGTGGTCTAGGGTGATGTAAACGTCTCTACTTCTCGTGAAACGTTGCCATTCTCTATTCCAATCGACCATGGTAACTTTACCATCATCGCTGGCTTCGACCATCGCTGTCCTGAGAATCATTTTTCTTTCTGATAGCCTCGCTTCATCCCAATCAATCCAGGTTTGAGTCTCTTCGATGAGTTTAGAGCGACCTAGTAAAATAAAGTGAGCATTGGCATCTGTACTGGCTTGAGCAATACCAATGATTGAAGCAGCGGTAACACCAGATCCACCGCCGGAAACTATCCAAGTATCGTTTGAGGTCAAGGGCTCTCTTTCACCCTCTAACCTCTCATCAAAAGCGACCAAGGTCCACCGCCGTCCGTCGCGGTCGATGCCAATTTCCACTTCTCCACCAATAGTGATAATATCTTGGAAAATAATTTCGGCTGCTTGAGTCGCGTCGAGAACTATCTCAGGATGGAGGTCCAATGCTCTAAACCGAAGATGTGGTTGCTCAAAAGAATAAGATTTTGTGATTCCCGTAGCAGATGTTTGGACCGAATTAAACAGTTCACCTATGTTACCATGCCTACCATCAAGAGTGGTCACAGAGGCGATAATTCCACTGCTTAATTTACTCAATTGCTCATCGAGACCCTTGAGTAAGGCAAACCATCCGTGTGCTGCTAACGAGATTTGCGATGATGGATAAGTATCTTCATCCCATTCTACTCCGGCTAATTTCAATGCAGCCAAGTGCACTACCCCTGCAATGTTTGATTTGTTTAATTCAGCACAGACTTGTTCAATATGTTGGGTATTTGCTGGGTCTGCTCTAAACACAGTGCGGCTTCCCTCTTGTTGCATCGACATATCGCGAATCTCTGATTCAAATCCAACCCTGATTGCCTCGAGACCTTGTTGCTCTAGTTTAATGCACAACTCTTCAGCAATACCCCACCCGTCATCAGTGACTACAACTGTGCCTGACAATTCAACAACCTCCGGTACACCCAAGCATTCCTCAATCTCTACCTGCCACCTTCGACATCCAGTAATTTCTGCTAGACTGTTGGTTTGTGGGGCCGAATCAATTGCAGAAACTGTGGTCGTTTGTTCTACGGCATCATTTATTTCCCGATCTTCGACCATCGACTCAGCGATTTGTACACTAGCCGTGGAAGATGCTCCGCTCATTCTCATAATATATGCAGTAAAGTGATTTAGCGTTGGGTGATCGCTCAAAACAAAATCCTCATCGACAGGTAGGGCGAATATATCACGAACTTCTGCCATAATCTCTGCTTGCTTAACCGTATCAATACCCAATTCACCCTCGAGGTCTTGATCCATCTCGATGAAATCAGCAGGATAGCCTGTATGCTTGACAACCACCTCAATTAGCTTGGCTTCTATTGCTTCATCGCCGCCAATTGTATTGACAACCGGAGTATTATTCATTTTTCCAGCTACGGTTTCGCTTAGAGGTGTCGCAGGTTCCACTATCGAAGGCGCTATTGCTCCTGCGCCTGTCATGCGTTGGATATACGCAATCATGTGATTCAGTGTTGGATAATCGGCAAGAACGAAGTCTTCATCAACTGGAAGGTTGAATCTATTACGTATCTCAGCCATGATTTCTGCTTGTTTTACCGTATCAATCCCCAACTCTCCTTCTAGATCTTGGTCTAATTCGATGAAATCTTCCGGATATCCTGTATGTTCAACTACAACCTCAACTACAATGTTAGTTATTGTTGAGTCATTTACTATCTCGGCTGGTTCTGAGTGTGATGTTGCCGGTGATTGGTTTGGCGCGTTGTCATCATTCCGTGTCGTCTTAATCTGTGGTTCTGCTAGTGACTGTGCGATGGCGACAGAACCCCCGGTCATTTGATTGATGTAGCTAATCATGTGGTTGAGCGTAGGATAATCTGATAAGACGAAGTCTTCATCAACTGGCAGGCCAAAGATACTGCGGATTTCAGCCATTATCTCCGCCTGCTTGACTGTATCAATACCAAGTTCCCCTTCTAGGTCCTGATCTAACTCAAC
>DAUW01000081.1 GCA_002505355.1 Euryarchaeota archaeon UBA229
GTAGTCTTGTTTCCACATCCATGGTCAATCCTCCAATACGGGGTAATAACCACCGCTAGTAGGCCGGCTTTAAATTCATTGTCGACACGCGCCTATCATGGCCCTGACAAGTGAACAGGTGTTAGGCTGGAGTAGAGTTGGTGTTCTACTTCTTGGAATGGGCTGGGCTGCATGGATGGATCATAAAGCTCGCAGAGTTAGTAATAATCATTGGTTGGTTTGGGTTAAGCCTGCAATTTTTATCTGGTGTCTAGAACTGATTGCCAGGAATGCTGATTGGACAGTATTCTTGACAGCATCCGCAGTTGTCGCCTATGCATCTGTTGCGGTAATCGGCCGTCCGACAATAAAGGATATTATGTCTGGTAATCGTGAAGATGTTATCGTTTCGCTGTGGTATATGGTTAGCCTGCTAGGGGTAATTTTTGGTATGGCCAAATATAGTAATGTTGAGGTGTTAGATATATTGCTAGGTCAAGTAACTGGCATGGCTGGACTTTATTGGTCAACACTATCAGGCCTCGTAGTGATTTTTGTCATTGATTTAGGTTGGCGTTTGCGATTAATCCATGGTGGTGCTGATGCTAAGGCGCTAATGTGGGTTGCGATACTTGTGCCAAACTGGTCAACGATGCCGGTTATAACGGACTTAAACAGCGACATAGTTCTCCAATTGCCTCCAGCGATTTCACTGCTTATGTGGGGTGGTATCAGTTTCCTGATAATACCATTTATTCTAATTCTTAGAAATTTAGTGCAAGGTAATGTAAAGACATTACATGATTTACGAATGTTTTGGCATTCCACGGTTATGGATATAGATAAGGTACAACAAAGCCACGTTTGGTTACTTACCACTGTAATAGAGTTGCCAAATGGAGATGTCAGACCGTATCACAGAACACGAGCGCCTCGCAGGACTCCAAGTAACGAGCAACTATTACAGCAGATTAATGTGCTTAAAGCAAACAATATCACTAAGGTTTGGGTTAGCCATAAGCTTCCACTGTTGGTGTTTTTGTTTCCAGTCATTCTGCCTATGGCAATACTTGGAGACGTTACTGTGATAATCTTACAGTTAGCTGGTCTGTGAAAATCAAGCTCCCTTTCGCTCGATATTTTTAGGCCTTAGTCCCTTGTAATTGCACTTCCTACACTTTTCTGCGCGGTATGCGAGTCTTGCATTACACTTCATGCAAATTTTACGGCGAAGCATCCTTGCTTCTGCCTCAGGGAAACGTGCCATGTCCCGTCCACCAACTTCCCCTATTTAACCACCACCAAACCACCAGCCACCGGTTATACATCACTACATTGAAACACTATCCTTGTGCGCGGTATTCATGCGAATTGTCCGCCTGCCGGGGATTCATCACGATTCAAATGTGATGGTTATCATTGGTACGTTGGGTTGCATAGTTATTGATTCCGGGACATCATGGTACCAATCACTACAACTTGAGCGAATCCAGGGTATTTTGGAGGATAATCCAGGAGAATCGCCGAATATTGATAGAATATTATTGACTTCTAGACGATTCCCCTGTTCTGGCGGAGCCAAACATCTTGCAACGGAGTTCAATAATTGTCCAGTGCACATACACCAAGAGGGACAATCTTCGTTAGAAACTGGAGACTTCTTTACCACGTGGGCTAACCGTTTTGATTCTGATATGCCGTCTATATCGACACAAGCAGTAAGCGATGGCGAGGTGTTTGCGCTTGGTAATGGACAAGTATGTGCATTGGCCTTGCCCGGTCACTGCGCGGATAATATGGCTTATCACGTGCCTGAAAAATCGCTGCTGATTGCTGGTTTGTTGATGCCAAGAGCTGATAGGCCAACAAGGTGGGACTTACCAACAGGATGTCTTCCTGATATCGTAAAAAGTTTAGAGCGTATTAAACGGATGAAACTGGAGACCATCATACCTCTCCAAGGGCCAGCAATCAAAGGGAAAGATCACGTGCTTGAGATTCTAACTCGCCATATCGAATTTTTCAAGGATTGTGTACGGCGCGAAGGTAAGCCTCCAAAGTCTTGGTCTCGACCAGCGCCAACCGCACTTTGGCTGACACCACATCCACCCTGGCCGTTAGAGGAGCGTGAGGAAATCAGCTGATTATCGGCAGATCTAGCATTCCGCCGTAGGCAGTATTTCTGGCTTTTTTTTGCAACAATTTTGCTCGACGATTACTCCTTTCTATTCTTTTGTACTCGAAAATATCGCTACTGCTATGATTTGATTTGAGTACACCTTGCCAATCATAATTATACATTGACCAACCACTGTGGATAGTTATTTGATCTTGATGCGTTTTTATGCTAGTAATGCATTCATCGTGTTTGAATAACAAAACACAATTGTCAGGCACGTCTCTACCGATGAGCCACACATGTCCCGAATCATTACCAACAAGTAGTCTATCAGAGGTGTCGGATACTCGCCAGATTGAGCGAACAGTGTTACCTGCAGTTTCATACGCGTCAAGTAATTCTAACTTCGGTAATGATAATCTGATTATGTTGCCTCGTGTGTCGCCAATTATTACTGATTCACAGTAACCAGTCGGTCCTATCATTCCGAGTAAGACCGCTGCTGGATACTGCAAACGATAGTTTGTTCTTCGGCCACCATTTGGTCGCCAACTAATCATCCCATCATCTAGAGCAATTATGTATCCGTCATTCAAAACCATGCTACGAACTACTGTTCCATTTGTCATACAAAAGAAATGACAGCCGGGGGTAGTATTAGTTTTCTTAGACCCCTGAACTTAAACTAAAACTGAAGTTAGTAGGTATCTTCATTCTTGTTTTCTTTCTTCCATGCCCGGTAACATGATTTACAGACACGTACTCTACCTTTCAAGGGGGTAAAATTGCCTTGACCCCACATGTCTATTGCGTTATCCAGTGATAAAGAGCGGCCGCCAAGGGATTTATCGGCAAACTTGTCGCATCCGTTTAGGGCGCATGATAATTCACCCTGGTTGCTTTTTTTACCCTTGTTGTCAGCGACTGATGTATCTTGTGTGCGATGTTTCCTAGCCTTTGCTTTGAAACCCATAAAAAGGCCACCAATCAACGCTTATTCAATTTTCGGGTATCACTGCTTGGATGCTTCACCGAGTTGAGCAAGTAGTCCGTCAAAAATCCTTAGCAATCCTCGAAGGGTAACTTCTGAAACATTAGCAACTTTGCATATATCTGATTGTGTTCGTGATGTACCAGACTCCGATGCAGCCTTGTAAATTAGCGCAGCTGCAACACCCATTGGCTTCTTGCCCTGCCAAATATCTTCATGCGGTTGAATTTTTGCCCACAAGTGGTTTACCTGAGTGAAGATATTTGGTGGTAGCTGTAAATCAGAGATGAATTTGTCGAAGTATTCATTTGGTGAGGTTATCTTGTGAAGGTTTAGTTTGCGTGAAACCTGACGTATTAGTCGGGATAATTCCTTTTCCGTTATGTCATAGCTTTGCGCAATCTCGGGGATTTGTCGCGGTAGATTTTCTTCCCGTGCTACCAAATATGTGCACGCTGCAGCAACTCCGGCAATCGAGCGTCCGGTCACGAATCCGTCACCACTTAATCGGCGATATAGCCTTGCGGTTTCTTCTTGAAGTGATTTTGGCAAGTCCGAGCGGTCCCTAATCATTTGATTGGCCTTGACTAGATTTCTCTCTCGGCTTTTCCTAGTCTTAGAGCGTTCATCAATTACTCTTCTGCGACGCCAGTCTCTGCGGGCTTGGGAACTGATTCCGTGTCTACCTGCTGATCCGGTGTTTAGGTCTCGCACGTCTATTGAGGTGTTCAATCCTTTGTCGGCAAGAGTATAGGTCAATGGTTGGCCGACCCTTGAGCGATCTTCGGTTTTGTCTCTGTTAGTCCATTCAGCACCTGGGTCAATGACGTTTTCTTCAACTACTAGGCCACAGGAATTGCAGACAATTTCTCCACGAGTATCGTCGAGCTGCCAGTCTACAGCACCACACTCTTCACAGGGTCTGGTGTGTCCATCGACAACCCTTCGATTTGAATCAAATAGGCCATACTCTCTGGTCTCTGGTCTAGAATTACTCTTGTCGGACTCCATTTACTTAACCTCCAGTTATCTAGTTCCATCTCAACCAATTTAAACTCAACGATTTCTTGTTTATCCTCGTTCAACACCTGTATAGTTATACCACCATTAGTTACCACTGGTTCAACTTTATCTCTATTGGGATTACTATAAACTGTTGTTTTAATGGATATTGTAGGCCTATATACTTATTTCATGACATTTCTGCATCAATGGCATAGTTCAAAGACGGTACGCGCAGGGGTCTGATTGAGAGAGATGCCCGCCACTGTCGTTCTAGGAGCCCAATGGGGTGATGAAGGTAAAGGAAAACTGGTTGACCGTATTGCTGAACAAGCTACTTGGGTGGCTAGATTCCAAGGGGGAAACAATGCGGGCCACACCGTAGTGCTTGGAGATGAGGTGTTGAAATTTCATCTTCTTCCGTCCGGAATCACTAGAAAAGAATGCAATCTTGTGCTTGGTGATGGCATGGTAATCGACCCGTGGGTTCTCGATGAGGAGTTAAAAAATTGGCAGCAATCTACGGGAGAGGATCCGCGTGGTAGCAGACTATTTGTTAGTGAAAGGGCTCACGTAATCCTTCCATACCACAGATACTTGGATGGCCTTGATAAGAAAATAGGTACTACTGGTCGAGGCATTGGCCCGACATATGCTGACAAAATAAACCGCATTGGACTTAGATTTGGCGATGTGGATGAAATCAAACAGGATAGTAATTGGTATCACACAACAGTTGATCGAATGAATGCCTCACTTGAGGCTGCAGGATGCTCTGACAGAATAACTGTTGCAGGATTGCAATCAGATGTGAATTGGATATGGGAAAGTTATGCAACGAGTATTGGCAACACAGGGCTAATGTTGGACAACGCCTTGAAGATGAATGAACACGTGATTCTCGAAGGGGCACAGGGTTGTTTGTTAGATATCGATCAAGGTACGTTCCCATTCGTAACCTCAAGTATCACTTCCCGTGGTAACTCGACCCATGGTGCAGGAATTCACCCAGGCCATGTACAAGAGGTAATTGGCATCACGAAAGCATATATTACTCGAGTCGGCAATGGAGCAATGCCAACAGAACTGGAAGATGAAACAGGTGACCACCTCGGTACGGTGGGACATGAATTCGGCACAACCACCGGGCGAAAGCGTCGTTGTGGGTGGTTTGATGCTGTAGTTATGCGCCATGCTCATCGAATAAACGGTTTTACCGGGCTTGCCTTGACAAAATTAGATGTATTAGGTGGACTCGACGAATTGAAAATTTGTGTTGCTTACGAACTAGACGGCAAAGAAATTAGAGAAATGCCGTCCAGTGCGTCTGCTTTAGCAAGATGCAAACCAATTTACATCTCAATGCCGGGTTTCCCTTCGCAAACACTCACAGAGTGGTTAGGGATAGCAAAGAAAGCCAACAATGAGGGACTTGGCTACTCGATATTACCATCAGCAGCCCAGCATTACATCAAGCAGGTCGAAGCGCTTGTAGGGGTCCCGTGTACCTCTGTTGGCGTTGGGCCTGACAGGGATGCAACCATTGACCGCACTGAATAGATTGGCTCATTGACAACATAGAAAAGGCGGAGGCCCTTCGCTAAGATTGAGGGCGCTTAGCTCAGTTGGAAGAGCGTCTGGTTTGCAACCAGAAGGCCGGGGGTTCAAATCCCCCAGTGTCCACCATTATCCACGATTTCTAACCTAGCGTGTATTTTCAACTGACTTCATGGTCGGTCAAAATAACTGGAGATTATCCCGAGCAAAACTAGACCAAGCCAGCCGCCAACTATCAGGCAAAACGGGGGGAAGACTGTCCTTAACAAAGGATCACTTTCGCTTACTAGATAGTCCCCAGCAGCTAATGATAAGATTCCGGTGATTACTGGGATTAGATGGAAATACCACGCTAAATTGCTTGCATAACGCTCATCTCTAGTTATTTCACGCTTGGGCTGACTGCCGTCTGGGTGCAAAGCAACAGAACAAGTTGGACATATGGTCCACGCTGGATCGACTGCGATATTACATTCATGACAAATCGGCATAACACAAACCTCAACAAATATCCTCGATTAACAAGTTGCTGTCAAATCTCAGACTTCATTTAGGTTTGTATCACGAGTGAATAAGACCCCATGGTGAATCAGGTTTGGTAAATCATTAGTTTATTTGCTGTGGCGAGAAATAATTTGTTGGTATATTTTTCCACTATTGCGCAAAGTAC
>DAUW01000132.1 GCA_002505355.1 Euryarchaeota archaeon UBA229
AGCGTTCTTCCATGGTCAAGTTGTTAACCATGTCAGGGAACAAAACCTTCACTCCGCTAGGTCATTCCAAATGTCATAGCCAGATTGCATCCAGGTATAGCCTTCAACCGTCCAATTTAGTAAACGATCAAGCGACTCACTGGGTAGGCCGAGATGGGCGATGATTTCTGTCAATACTTCTTTCTCATCATCATCTACGGTACCATCAGCTGCCGCCATCAGAATTGCGTCTCTCAATGCTAACCGTCCAGCTTCTTCACTTAGGCCAGACAAGCACTCATCGAGCGGAGGAGGAGATTTGAGTGCTTGGCGAATCAACTCACGTTGGTTTGGTGACAGCAAGGCAGTACCGAGTCGCTGCTCGAACATAGCCATCTCATCAACAGTCAGTTCGTTGTCTACCCTGGCCATAAATGCGAGTAATCTAGCGTAAGAAAATCTCTCTTCCCGGGATAACTTGTGTATCGTGTCTGGCAGCATATATGGTGGTGATGCTCATTAGACAATAACTTCTCCCATAAAATTGCTCAAAATCATTCAATTCTTACTGGTGCTGTAAATAGCCAAATCAATCAGCATAACCAAAAACAAACCAGCGCATAGTTGCCCAGGTAAACAATCCCCAGACGAGCATGTTAATGATGAAGAGAACCCGTATGGGCAACGCAATATTTGTCACCAATAAGTCGAAAAATATCGTTGATAGGACTCCACCAATTGCGTAAACGGCAAACGCTCCAAGCATGGTGGTTTTGACATCTTTCCTTCCATCGAAGGTAAAGTAGCGGTGAGTAAAGTGGGCAATAGTACAGGACATCACCCACGCTCCGGCCCAAATCCCTGTTTCTGAGATTAACTCGAGAGCCGGCGATAATCGCAATAGTTCCCAAAAGATCCAGAACAACAATGTATTGATTGCTCCAGCTGATGCGAAGCGTCTGATTGTCCCTCGGGGAGCAATTGCTAACAGTTGTGATTTGTCCATCAAACCACCATCATAGTCGACTAATCATCATTAGTAACCACATCACTGGGTTTACCTGTTAGGATATTGCGCAACTCTTGATTATCATGTTGAATTGCGCTTAATAACTCATATTTACAGGATAATGCTTCAGCGAGGACAGCTAATGCTTGCGAGTCTTTTGGTAAGCATTTGCCGCCAAACCCACGTTTTAGACCAAATATAGGGTCGAGATGTGAATCGCCGATTGGTTGTTGTTGAGGAGTGGTAATTATTTCTTTAATCTTGTAATAATCTTCGTCCATAGCTTGACAAATATCAAAGATTTGATTGGCAAAAATTACTTTCATTGCATAAAATGTATTTTTTGTGTACTTGACCAATTCGGCTTGAGTCGGCGTGACGTGAAAGAAATTTTGATTTCGTAATACGCCCGCTGCACGGTGCTGCTTTAACACCAATTCGGCCACATCTTCATGGTGCGTTCCACAAACCAGTATATCTTGGTTAGCAAAGTCTTCTAATCTTCGCCGCTCTACCAAGAATTCTGGTGAGTAAGCGATTTTGAGATGTGGATATCGCGCATGAAATTTCTCAGTAGTCCCCGGAATTACCGTGCTTTTGATCACCGCAGTAAAACCTGAAGGTAAGGCATCTAGAATTCCCTCGACAATGCTAGTATCGCAGCCACCATGTTCCGGATGGGGTGGCGTAGGCACTGCGATGTAAGCGAAATCGACATTTTCAGTAACGTCTTCGAGTGAGGTGCCACGAGATGGGTCGTGAATGAATAACTCATGTGCGTGTTTGAAGCAGTGTTCAATCGCGCCACCAACCATTCCGGCACCGATAATTCCTATTTTCATCAAGTTGCCCTACCACAACAGATGTATTTTGGTTTCTGTTGTTTATTTGTAAGGATTGGGGTTTAGTTTACCCAGTCTCGCCATTGAGGACGCTTCATGTAATGATTCAGGAGTTCCACAATCAAGCCAAGTCTCCTTGCCGAGATTAATCAATTGAGTTTGACGTTTTTCTACATATTTCCTGTTGACATCGGAAATCGAAAACTTACCTGAAAACTCCTTATGACATTGGTCGAATAGGGTCCAAAATTGTTCATCATAGAGATAGATTCCACCAATAGCAACATTTGATGGCGGATTTTCTGGTTTTTCTACAATGTCAATAATCTCGCCGTTATCATCGAATTTCGCCACCCCAAAGGCATGTGGATTTTCCTCATCTCGACAAAGCAGTAAACAACCGGGATTTGACTTTTCAGTGGTGAAATTTTCTACATGCTCAGCTAATTCTATGGTTGTAATATTATCAGAAAAATAAACTAATAATCGACAGTCTTCGTTGTGTGGCCGAGCAAGATTCAGGGCATAAGCGACCCCTTGGGGAACCTCCTCCAAAACATAGTGTATTTTCTCACCTGGAAGTCCAGAACCAATGTGTTTTGCAATCTGACCAATGAATTGGTTCGAAATAATTGTTATGTCTGTGATGCCGGCTCGCCTAATTGTTCCTAGAGCGTAATCAATAACTGGTCGATCATAAATTGGTAGCAGGGTCTTCTGGGTTATATTTGTGAAGGGGTGTAATCTACTCCCGTGACCTCCAGCCACTAGGATTGCCTTCACCTTCATGTTAGACTCTAGCAAGGAGTATTATATTTGGTTTCCTTCACTATCCTCGTATAATCGTTTAACTGCGTCATCTTGTTTATTCCTCTCAAACCACCCAGTTTTGAGAAGGTCGCCAAGATTTTTCACCCCTGCTTCCACTATGTCTGCGTCATTCGCTTCAGATTGTTCCCAATGCTGGGCAGATTGAATTGATTTCCTTTGATCGGCAGCTCTGAGCATTTGCTCCCCTCCAGTATTAACCGCTTCAATATCATCATAATCTCGGTTTTCCATTGCGTCAACACGCTCATTGTGAGTCGAGAATTGTTTATCATTGATACCAAATGAGGGGCCTTTTTCGTCACTGCCTCGCGTGCGTAAATGCTCAATGTTGGGGTAGTTAGATTGCTTTTGTGGGTGGTCCTCTGTGGCATCAACTTGCTCCTCGATTTGCTGAGCGAGCAAGTCATTTGCAATATATTCAATTTTGGTTCGATAGAATTTTTCAATGTAGTTGTTCGTTGCTACCAAAATTATCGGCACCAGTAGTATGGCGAGAAAAATTACCGGTTTTGGTAGATCAAATCCGAATAACAATAGAATAATGCTAATGGCAGAACTAGATATTGCAATCCTTGATAGCACTTTGACAAGTCTAGCATTTGCTTGCAACTTGTCGATTTCAGAGTTATAGTCCATCTCGTTCACAAACCAACAATCCTAGTTAATTTGGCTAAGAGGTCGGGGTTTTCTAACTCTGTTTTTTCCCACTTTAGAGATTTGATTGCAAGCAGTTTTCTCGCTTGTATAGAATTGTCCATTCTCTCATGAGCAAATTGACCTAGCAATCCACAAATGAGTAAGCATGCAAGACCGAAATACCATGAGGTTAGAAAAGTGATTATTACTGAAATTATAACAATATTTACTGCCACCAACAATACTCTTTGTTTGAGTTTTTGTTCAGAATTTAACGCATCGATACAGAGTTGCGCTGCCTGTTTCTTAGTCAGGGTCATTTGTAGGCCTCACTCAGATGGTGATAAAACAGTCATCTTCTACCTCAATGATTGCGCCAGACATCAGCAAGTGTTCGATTGCTTCATCAATTTCTTCGAATGAGATGCCGGATTTGTGAAGTTCTGTAACAATGACTTCCAAGGTGGCAAAATCCTTACCATTCGCAGTCTCACCATCGATAACCATCAGGAGATTTTGACAGGCAACTGCTAACAATGGGTCATCACCCTGTTCGTTTGGTAATAAGTCTAGAAATGCGCTAACTGGGTGCGATTCTGTATAATTTTCGTCGTTATTGACTGCTCTCGATCCTAAGCCAATAATTGATTTATCATATTCGATACTGAAACAGTCGAAGAGGTTCATTTGGTTATGAGGCCGCGGTTCATTGGGGGAACTCGTGATTCTATTTTTGATGTCAGAAATTCGCTTCAACCGTTGTTCAGCGGTCTTCATCTCGACATCTAATTCGCTAGAGATTAATTCCAAGCTATGGGTTGCTTGGTCTCGCAGCCACTCATCTAAGTTCCAGTTGGGGTCGATTCCAGCCATCACTTCGCACAGTTTCTGTACTTCCGCTGGCAATGGGTCTTTGCGAAGCCGATTGTCCCTCATAGAGTGCTTGTAATCTTGACAGCCTATGAAGAATATCATTGATGAGTTCGGTTAGTCAAGATTGCAGGGACATTATACTGGTTTACTGACCGTCCTATTTTTCCATTCCTCTTCGAATTGCTGCCACAATTCTCTCTCAACCTCGGCACGAATCTCCATCTCAAGTCGTGGCGTTAATTCTGCAATTAACGCTTCTTGGATTTCCATCGCCATAGTATTGATGATGCGGGTTTCGGTTTCGGCGATTAGTAACTGTCTTTCATTTTCAGCCATACCGGTCGTTATGACCTGTTTTGGTTGGGTTCGATTGGCCTCTGCTACCACGATTTTCTCTATCTGGGTCATCAATTTCTTTACCACTGATAACTCCCAATCCTCTCTAGGACTAGGCATTTTCATGGTTGATGCTTGATTTCGTAGATTTTGAACTATACGAGCCCGCACGGGGTTACCAATCTCGAATTCGTGCGCTCCCGAAACAAACCCGACCAAGCAATCTAGCCATTCATCTTCACTTATTGGGGAGCCACAGCCAGGACAGCCGGTCAATGAATCATGGTCATGCGTGACGGATTCATCCGA
>DAUW01000023.1:0-5005 GCA_002505355.1 Euryarchaeota archaeon UBA229
GTATCGGTTTCATTGATTGCGACAGACTGTTGAAAAATTAGGTTCCCGCTATCCACCCCCTCGTCTAAATGAAATAATGAAACGCCAGTCTCTTCGATACCATCTATTATTGCCCAATTAATTGGTGCACGCCCCCTTCGCTTTGGTAAGAGCGATGGATGAAAACCAATACCAGTGGCTAGGCTTAACAGGTCTTTGTTTAGCAAAAATGGATGGCCTATAACTAAATAAAAATCAAAATCTAGTGACGCAATCAAACTATGATTATCATTGATGTTTTGGGTTTTTGTGAATGGTAAATTATTATCCTGACACAGCTTTTCGAGAGATTTTGATTCATTTGGTATGAATGAGTGAATTATTTCAAGACCATCTAGATGGATTATTGATTCTAAACAAACACTCCATTTGTCATTTCCAATGTAGACAATTCTCGGCATAGGTCATCGGCCTCAATAGATGCAAAACCACTTGTCATTTCTTCATTTTCTCTCTATTATAAACCTATATCCTGCATAATATTACCTACCATAGTACATTAGTGAGTTGTTGCAATATAGTTGATTAACCACCCACCATTTGTGTCTGAGACAAAACCCGCCTTACTAGTTGCTAAAGGCGTGATATCTAGAATGGGGGGTGCGGAGAGGGATTTAATTCGACGACTCCCACATCTGACCAAATATTATGATGTCTCGGTGGCAACTCTTTCGTCATGTGAAGAACTGGAGTCAGTGTGTACAAATCACGGCATTGATTTATACAAGCCAGACCGAGAATGGGTTCCACCCAATTCGTCAATTGCGCAAATATTCGATATGGTTCACACCAGCTCAAAAAACGCATGGATTAAGTGCCAGAATTTAATTAATAAACTAAAGGATTTTGATTATTTTCACGTTGTTAGCGGCGATGGTTATCTAGCATTGTTACAATTAATACCGCCTGATAAACCCGCACACCTCTATCTGCTTGAACCGCATCGAGGCTACCATGAAGACTCATTACACAGGGGCATGTATGGCAATTTACGTCGGCCGAAAATAATAACCAGTTTCTTGTTAGCAAAAGGTAGGAGGAATGATTTGAGAATAGTTAAACAGTTCTCACAACGTAGAAACACACAAATTTCTGGCAATTCATCCTACACTGCATCGAGGATAAAACAGGTGTATCAAGTTGATTGCGAATTCATTCATCCTTGTGTAGATAGCTCTGAATATTCTGAAGATGTCAGTAAAACCAAGAATCCTTACCCAAATTCAGCAAGTAAGACATACGTGTCAACAATCGGCATCGCAAGTTGGGCCAAGGGATCGATGGAGGTAATTTCAATGCTCTCGGGAACTGATTTATCACTTGTACATGTTGGAGGAGGGCATAGTAAGGACATTGAAACCCTTGTTCAGCATGCAGCAAATAATGCAGTAGATATTTGGATTGCTCCCAAACTAACTTCTAATGAACTATCCAGGCTAATCAAGGATTCTGTCGCTGTAGTAAGCATGGCTCATAAGGAACCTTTCGGCCTAACTCCAATCGAAGCTTTTTCTGTCGGTACTCCGGCAATCTTTGTCGAAGATGGTGGCTTTATTGATTCAATAATAGATCATGAGTGCGGGCGCTTGATTCCAAGAACGGCAATACAAGAATGGCATGCAGCTTTACATCAGGCGAAAATTCAGGCGAATAGACAAACCTGGGCTAAGAATGGTCGGCAAAGAATTATCGATTTAAAATTAAGTCCCACAGAACAAGCAGAGAAGGTACACACAATTCTTCAGTCGATATCACCAACTAAGTAATTCCGTTACGCGCTTAGCAGCCGCAATAACTAGCACAATTGCCAACATTCTTCTCACAATTATCGGCCTTGCATATTTTGCTCCATATAATGATCCAATAAATCCTCCAGTAGTGATCGAGACCAGTAATATTACCAACAAAGAAAAATCAAAATCTAGTTGAGAGGTAACACCCATCCCAACCAATCCAGATAATGAGTTAACGAAGATAAATAGCGATGCAGTAGCTGCGGCAGTTTTGACATCTGCCCATTTTTTTAGCAATAATATCGGCGAAAGAAAGATGCCTCCACCGACGCCAATAACCCCGCTACAGAACCCAATACCGCCACCCCAAAGGTATGCCTCGCCCCTATTAGGCATAGTTATTGAACTTGCCAAGCTGATATCTTGTCCCGTTATCTTGTATGCTGCCCAAAGCAGGGTAAATGATAATAATAAATCATAAAGGTCAGGGTTGATTGATAGCATTCCACCAACGAATGCCATTGGAATACTAGTTATTACAAACGGCAGAGTGAGTTTCAATTTATGAAACCCAGCCCGGTTATAATGGTAAAATGCAAATGATGCGACTACCAGATTCATCACCCAAACGTGCTGCTTAAGCCACACATTACTCATGATACCATATGATGTAAGCGATAATACCGCTAAGTAACCCGAGGCTCCACCGTGCCCAACACTTGAGTACAACGCCGATATTATCACTAAACCGACAAATAGAAAATACAACTCATACTGCAGATTTATCCCTATTCAATGCCATAATATCAAAGCATATTTTGTTTTAGGAGCCATATGAGCAAACCATATCCATACTTCATCTCATTAGACGAGGCGGTAGGGATTTGCCATCAAAACACAATCACTCCAACAATCGAAGTAATACCAATTACCTCTGCCCTTAATAGAGTGGTTGCGGATGATGTTGTAGCAAAAGTAGATGATCCGGGATTCGATAATTCATCAATGGATGGTTTTGCTGTGATATACTCAGACACTACAGAGCCACCAGTTAACTTGACCATCGTGGGTTCATCCAATGCCGGGACAGGGCAACTTAACACTATCAAATCTGGCGAGGCGGTACGTATCATGACAGGGGGTCCTCTACCAACAGGAGCAGACTCAATAATACCAATTGAATTGTGTGATGTTGATAATAATGTAGTTACACTCAATGAATCATCCAAACCAAATTATGTTCGCAAACAAGGAGAAAACTTTGCTAAGCAGCAAACATTATTCTCAACCGGAGAAGTTATGACGCCCGAGAAAATTGCCCTCTGTGCAGCGGCAGGCGTTGCCAATCTAACAGTGTTTAGTAAACTAAAAATTGCTATAATTTCGACGGGTGATGAACTAAAGAATCTCGATGAGAGTCTAGATTTCGGGCAAATTTATGAGTCTAATTCATATGGTATTGAAGCACTAGTCGAAGTTTACGGTCACGAACCTATAAGATATCCTAGTGTGGTTGATGATATTGATATTCTACGTCGTAATTTGGAGCATGCAGCAAAAAATTATGATTGTATCATCACCTCTGGGGGGGTTTCGATGGGTGATAGGGACTTCGTTAGGATAATTATGGAACAAGAAGGTGAAATAAAATTCTGGCGAATAAAAATGCGCCCTGGATCGCCACCACTATTCGGCTCATGGCAAGGCACGCCAATCTTTGGATTACCCGGCAACCCAGTTAGTAGCCACGTCGTATTTAGAGCACTGGTCGGCAAGTGGCTTTCATCATGCACAAAATCCGTCGATTCAGTATCAAAATATACTAATGCGATACTTGATCAAGATGTCAAAACACAACAAGACTTTACTACTTTTAGAAGAGTAGAGTTGTTTGACCATCAAGGTGAATTATATGCTAGACTGAAGGGCCATCAAGGTTCAGGCAACATTGCCGGAATTGCGATGAGCGACGGCCTAACAAAAATTCTACCAAATCAAAACGGTAAGAAGGGTGAAACCTGCAGAATCATCCTGCTTTAGGTGATAATATGAAAGCAAGAATCGCCAATGAGATAGAATTACTGTCATATCTTAAGGAGGTTTTTCCTTCATCATCAAGCAATACATTGAGGAAGATGCTCAGTTTAGGACGCGTGAAAATAAACGGTGAAATAATTCATGCAGCAAAACAAAAACTACTACCTGGAGACACCTTCGAACTACTCAATAAAGCGACTATTGAACAACACCTCAGGCATACAAAGCAGAAGGAAAAAAAATCGATAGACCTAATTTATGAAGATGAGCAGATTTTAGTTGTTGAAAAACCACCAAAACTCCTCTCTGTGGCAACCGATAAGTTAGAGTTGGATACCCTTCACTCAAAATGCGTTGATTACCTAAAACAGACCGATTCAAAGGCTTGGGCATACATTGTTCACCGCTTGGACAAAGAAACCTCGGGAATAATGATACTAGCAAAAAATAAGCGCGCTAAAACGTACCTCCAGGATCAATTTTCCCAACGAGCAGTATATCGAATATATCATGCACTGGTTGAAAGTAAACCGGAAAACCAGTCTGGCACTATCAATCAGTATTTACTCGAGGACAAAAATCTCAATATCAAGACAACCACAAAGTCAAATAAAAATGCAAAATTAGCAATCACTCATTGGGAGTTATTATCGACCAATCAATCGACTTCCTTGGTTAGAGTTATGATTGAAACTGGTCGCAGACATCAGATTAGAATGGCTATGAAATCAATTGGCCACCCAATAGTTGGAGACCTATTACACGGAGCGTCATCAAATCCCGTCGCTAGGATATGTCTTCATGCATCATCACTTGAATTTCTCCACCCCCAAGATGATGAACCTGTAAGGTTTGAATCGAATCATCCATTCAACTTATTATGAACAAAACCACTAATTCAAATAGAGGACTTATTGAACTCTTGACATCCAATTGTGATTAGGTGAGGCCATGGGTGATGATCAAGACTGGATTACCGTACGCGGAGCAAGGACTCACAATTTGAAGAACATCGATGTAAAACTTCCAAGAGGAAAATTCGTTGTAGTTTCTGGAGTATCAGGATCTGGGAAATCCAGCCTTGCCTTCGACACTCTTTACGCCGAGGGACAACGGAGATATGTAGAGAGCTTATCGTCATATGCAAGACAATTTATTGGTCAGATGAAAAAGGCTGATTGTGATGGTATTGAAGG
>DAUW01000023.1:5385-6327 GCA_002505355.1 Euryarchaeota archaeon UBA229
GTTGCAACGGTAACAGAGATACAAGATTATCTTAGATTATTATGGGCTAGGATTGGTAAACCACATTGCCCAACATGTGGAGTGGAGGTTGCGAGGCGAACAGTGCAGGAAATTGTTGATGATATTTTATGGAACCTCGAGGAGCACACGGTAGCCGTATGGTCCCCAGTTGTTAGGGCAAGAAAGGGAACTCATCAGGATTTATTCCGTCAGTTAATGGAACAAGGTTTCCTCAACGGCAAGGTAAACGGACACGATGCTGAGTTCGAATCACCACCGCAATTAGACAAGAACTTTCGTCATGATATAGACGTAAGAATCGACCGGTTTGTATGTCGCAGAAAATCGCGACAACGTCTTACCGAGGCGGTCGAATCAGCACTCAGATTAGGTGGCGGTGCGCTAGCACTTGAATCACTTAAAGCCCCCTCAGAGAATCTTCCATTACCCAACGGCAGCAAGTCTCGGGAACATAGCGTCGGAGCAGTAATATCGTGGTCAGAAGATTTTGCGTGTCCAGAACATGGAGCTTTCATGCCCGAATTATCCCCAAGAGTGTTTTCATTTAATTCGCCGCTTGGCGCCTGCAGTAGTTGTCAGGGGCTAGGCGTCCAGCGCCAATTTAATATTGAGTTAGTTGTCGATTTTGAATTGTCAATAAATAATGGCTGTGTGCGACCTTGGAAACGCTCAATGTCCCCATCATGGTACCGCAGACTCCTAGAACAAGTTGCTGATTATTACAGTATCCCAGTCCATGTGCCGTTCAAACTATTGTCTGATGACGAACAAGATATTCTCCTACACGGATCTGGCTCAACCGTCATAAATTTCCACTTCGAATCAGATAACGGCTCTGTTTACAAGATGAATAGACCCTGGGAAGGAATAATCCCCCGACTCGAAAAAACCTATACTGAGACCTCATCCGACAGAACCCGA
>DAUW01000045.1 GCA_002505355.1 Euryarchaeota archaeon UBA229
CGGCACATTGCCAACAACCTTGAATGATATTTCATATCTAATTATTCCAATCGCGTCATCTTGCCAATTATTGGTACTTACTGCGACGAAATTCACCTCGTACTCTTCTGCTCGGTGAGGGTCAAATTGTATCGTTCCACTCAACCCACCATCATCGGAAAACGTAATTCCGGGAGGCAACCGTACTAGAGTCGGCGCTTGCAAAAATCCACCAACTCCCGCAATAATTCCACTCGGTTGCAAATCAACTGAATCGCCTAATTTGTGGTTACCGAGTTCCTCCCTGTGACGACTTATGGTAAGATTATTCCTCGCCGCACAACGATAATGTTCGCTATATAGTTCGGCATAAGTCCATAATTCTGGGCAGTCGTTACAGCACTGACAGCGACCATTTCGATGGTTATGAAAATCATACTCTTCACTCTTAGAACAATTGAGGGTATTATGGATGTCAGGGGTTTTTATGACCTCATCAACCACAACAACATCTTCTGCTAAAGCATCACTTCGGCCAATTATCCTCAAGTCTTCGGCTAGTGCTTCACGACAATAACGATCATCATCCAGTGGCACATAAATCAGTGAGTAATCGTCTTCTAGAGCCACTTGATAAGGTGCATACTCATCTACATCCCAATGGCTTTCGCGATAATTCATGGCGATTACCCGCCCAAGTTTCCAACCTCGCTCACCGAGGTTACACATTACGAGTTTTCCCACATCAAACCGATAGTCACTCACTCAATAATCACCTAACAGTAAAACACTGATAGAAGATATTCGAAATCAAAAGATTATCAATTGTTGTATCAAATAATACTGAGCGGCGGAAACGATTCTCGCGCTCTATTCATCATCTTCAAAGATTACAGGATCACCACTGCCGCCAGGTGCGGGGGGTCGATTTGCGTCAACTTCCATACCAGGTTCAATTACAGTCTCTTCGATATCTAGGTTGACCCTTCCACCATCTGCTAAGTTGGCCATATCATCTAAATCGGGAGTTGATAATTTCCTTTCAATATCCGGCGAACTGGCGTATGCTTCGCGCTTCATTTCCCGTTCGTCATGGCCACGTACTAATGAAAGGGAGTCGGCGAAAACACGCCCGACAACCTCACGTGTTCGCTCTCCTCTGCGTACCGAATCTAGTTCATTCGACATAGAATCTCTTATGTTTTCTAATTCTCTCAATTCGGCGGTTCTATCCTGCAGAGCAGCTTCCAAATCACTCATGGTTAGAGACATCTGCTGAATCCGCTCATCTCGTTCAAATACGTCACTATGTAGGCGACGTTCCCTTCTTCTTAACGACTCATATTCGCGATTCCGTTCTAGCAATCGGCGCTTCAACTCTTCGATTTGCTCAACGAGGTAGTCGTGCTCAGCAGATACAGAGCGTGGACCCTGCATAACGCGCTCGAGTTGCTCTTCTAATTCTGTGAGACGATTATCACGCGCGTCCAACAATCCCCGCAGTCGGTCCGCAATGTCTCGTAGCCTCTGGCGCTCCTCCTCTAGAGCCTTATTTGCGGAAACCTCAACCTCATACTGCTTCGTAACGCTATCAACTTGTGATTTCAGGCTCCGGACCTCGTCGGCCGTAACTGATGTCAATCCCGCATCAGCAGCTCTCTCAAGTGCCTCTACCATCTGTGATATCCGACCCTCCATTTCGCCGATAACTTCGTCCTGTTCTGAGGTAAGAATTCTTAGCGCTTCAACCTCATCTTCCATGCGCATTTTTTCTTCTTGAGATAGTGACGATTGTTGAGCAGCCAAATCTTGTCTAGCATCGGACAATAATCGTTCAAGATGAACCAATTGGCTATTTCGCTCCTCGAGTTCGGTTTCTAAGTCATTCATTCGGGCAACTTCTGGCGCAACCATGTCCTCTCTTTCGGCTAGATCTAATTCTAAAACTCGAAGTTTCTGTTTGACCGAGACCATTTCATCATTCCTTTTTGCGAGCTCGTCCCACGCAATCAACACTTCTTCGACCAGTTGGTCAACCGGATACCCTTTGAGCATTCCTTCTAAGGCAGCCCGCTCTTCTGATGAGTTATCACCTACACGTTTTATTCCGCTTGGCGACGATGAGCCGACTGTCATACGACGCCTATCGGTAATCAACTACTCTTGAACTTTCCCAATAATTTAGGGTCTATCAGGCCGTATTGCCGACCTTATTCAGAAATCCGAGAATTACCTTAATTGATTGAGGTATACATATCATCTGGCATTTCTCCAGCCAGTTTCAACGCACCGTTAGCTACGCTGTTGATAGCATCTTCAACACACCAGACATTAACATCGCCGATGTCTGCAATCTCTTCTGCCATTCTCGCCGCAATACCGTCAATTAGTGATCCACCGCCAGACAGGATGATGTTATTCCTTAGCACTGGTTGATATTCTGGGTCGGCGGTTGCAACAATTTTCTTGATTGCGTTTCCTATTAATGGGATGATGGTTTCACAAGCCTCGACAATTAGGTCACCAATGTCGACAACTTGCTTCTTACCCTCAACGGACAACTCTACCATAACTTCCTTGACATCCTTGCCAACATAGGAAGAGGCTTCTTTCCATCGGCGAACCATGTCTTTAGTCACCTGTGCGCCAGTATATTTTTTCTGTACTAATTCCATCAGTGCCAGGTCTAGCCAATCGCCGGCTTCCTGAATAGTGATTTGGTCTTCATCAGATGGGAAGGTTCCGTGGATACGAGCGATGTCAGTAGTTCCGGCTCCGATATCGACGACTATTGAGCCAGCAATTTCTTCAATACCGTAGGCTGTGGCAAATGGTTCTGTGACGACCATGATTGCGTTCACTTGACCTCTAAGGGTTGCAACTAGGTTTGACTTGTCGGTAAATGAGACGTGGCTTGGCGAACAGATTACGCCGAAAACCTCGTCATATTCTTCTGGGTCTACCGTTTCTAAGAGGTGAGATACGAAGGCCTTAGCTGCCGCAAGATTAGCTTCGTCATCCTGAGCAACACCCGCAGCCATTGGGCGATACAAGTTACAAGCCAACTTGTTTTTCAATGCATCATTACCAAATAACACATCACGTCCAAGGAAGTTTCTTGCTACAGGGTCTTTTGGTCTTCCTACAATTGTCTCAATTGTGTGGCTTGCACCAGCACTTGAAGAGATAGTAGATTGGTATGTTCCTAGGTCAATTCCAACATAAAGGCGGTCACTCATTTCATTCACCATCCGCTTGGGGATATCTTAGCCAAAACGACATTGAACTTCAAGGTTCACCTTGGTAAAAAAATTCAGTTTTAACGCTTTATCGACATTAAATACCCTTCAGTCACTCGTTTTCCAGCACTAAGAACGGGTCCAAACCTTGATTTTCATCATTTTCATTAGAATCTAGATTTTCGTTCATTAAATGCCATAATCTTTGAAGAATTAACGCTACGGAAAATATGGTAATTAGCCCCCATCCGATGGCTCTTGTCGCATTAGAGGAATCTAGTGCAAGATCATTGGTGTTTGATGGCAATTCTCCGCTAGCAAATGATGTGAAATAAATTGGCGAGTCGAAATAAATCATATGACTATTTGCCTCTGGCGAGGAGTTTAGGCTTTGAGCGAAATATTGTATGTGCAGAGCGTATCCAGAGATATCAAAAATCGGTAAATCATCAGGGATATGCCATACGCATTTGTGCACTCCTTCGATGGTGATAACCTCTTGTGCTGTACAACTAACAACTGGGAAAAATGTGTAGTTACCCGTTTGATTAATCATTATCCTTGCTCCCGTGAGGTAAGGGTCGTAATCTTCATCACTTATTTCCCAGTAAACCTCTAAACTACGCAACCAAACCCCATCCTCCAAACCAATCAAATCTCGTTCAGTGATTGTAATCGGAGAGTCAACCGGCCGGCAGCCTAGATTATCGACAGGATAGGCATCATCAACAACATCGGTTTCACAAATGTCAATGTTATCGCCCACACCATCATTGTCACTATCATCTATGCAACCATCGAGGTCATTATCATAACCCACAGCATTGCTTTCTAAACATCTGTCGTATTGATCAACCACTCCATCACCATCTGAGTCATCCGGACACCCATCGCGGTCATCATCGAAGCGCTTTGCACTCTCATTGGGGCATAAATCTAGAGCATTTGGCAACCCGTCTCCGTCAGAATCTTCCCAATTGTTGGTATCTCTAATGACTCCTTTTGCGGCTAAAGCAAACCCAACACGATCACCATCAACTCCAACCGTACCGACACTATTACCCGGGGCGATATAATTAGCAAAGACTTCAACATCTAACCACTCAACTCCGGCCAATATTGCTGCAGGAATCCTCACCCCAATACTTGTTTCATTTACCTGCTCAGTGGTGGGCGAAACAAATTCTGTTGCGTTGTATACCAAGGAATATCCATCAGCACCATATGCTTCACCAAATACAACCTTGCCATTGGAGAGTTTGACTATTAATTGTAAATCGTCTATCATAAATGGCTCAGGCTTGGCAGCATATGACATCACAATTTCCAAATCTTCAGC
Source organism: Euryarchaeota archaeon UBA229 (assembly GCA_002505355.1). Classification (GTDB taxonomy): domain Archaea; phylum Thermoplasmatota; class Poseidoniia; order Poseidoniales; family Poseidoniaceae; genus MGIIa-L1. The sequence goes on from DAUW01000045.1 coordinate 4,558, forward strand.
TTGGTTTGGCACGAGTCGTTTTGTCCAGGATTCACCGGATTGTAAAAATGGACCATCTGCGCCAGCCCCGTTCCAAGGATTTTCAGCTATGTCAGTTGAACTACTGCCGTTGACTCGCCCCATCAACCAGTTTTGAACATCAAAGCTAGGTCGGAAACTATCGTGTATCCAGATGTTTGTTGTAGGGGTTAAGTTCACCTCACCCAGAGATTGCTCAAGTTGTTCAAAGTCGACTAACTCATCCAGTGACAGGACTCCCCACCCAGATTGGTTATTTCTAATATCAGAGAGATTGTCATCGGGCAACTCCTTGGTAGCGATAGCCAATAGGGATCTTAGTAGTTGGCCCGATGGAGTAAAGCCATTACCCAATGCTATGGTTTCGTGCGGTAAATCAGACCAGGAGGGGGTGATCTTTGACAGGTTGACATCAGTGGTTGCTTCGTTAGCACTCATTATCCAACCTTGCTCTACCATTTGTTGAACAATGCCGGCAAATGAGGCTGCTATGGGAGTAGCCATGCTGGTGCCGCTAGAGACCCTTAACGCGTTATTCATTGAATTATCAAAACCGTCGGCTTTTGCAGAGTTAATTGAAACACCCGGGGCGACCGCAAAAATTCCGTGGGTACCAATCTGAGTTGGCCCAACAGAAGAAGACGGCCAAAGTTCAGGATTTACAGATTTGGTAGATGCCCCGATTGCTACCACATTTCGACCATTTGATGGCTCTAGTAACTGGCCTCCGGTATTTCCCGGTGCGATGAACGATAATGACCATGGAACCTCCACAGCCCAAAAATCAAAGTCACCGCTTCTGTCAGTGTATTCAGAAGTATCATCCCCCCAAGAATTTGAATGGATTATCCCGCCGTTGAGCGAGTTTTCCAACAATAAATCGGTAACATTGTCTGGAGGAATCCACCCTTCATCAGATACGATATCCTGAAACACTAATTTCGCTTTGTAAGAGATTGTAGAGCCATTCAATGGCTGTTCGTCATTTACAAAACTGTAAACGTCGTGACACACAAGCGAGCCCGCTACGTGAGTGCCGTGGCGGTAGTCGGACTCCCCAGGGTTGTCGCCATCATCGAGGCTGATATTACTGACCAGTATTTTCCGATGTTCATTACCAATTTCACCAATCATATCGGTATTGTTTCTGAAACATGAATGGTCATCATCAATACCACTATCTGCAACACCGAGAACCACACCCTCGCCGTTAAGCCCGAATTGCCAATGCGGCTGAGTATCACCATTGCCGTCACTCAAGTAAGCAGACGCAACTAGATTACGGCTTTGAGCTGTTAGTAGCGGTTCTACCCATAGTATGCCCGGGATAGCCAGCAATGAATTGAAATCCAAATTTATGCTAGCAGGAACGATAACTTTGTGCGGCATTACCGAATATTCAACAGTCGCTGATTGTAACGCAGTAATTCCAATCAAGGATAGGTCCTGACTAATTTGGTGATATGCAAAACTGGGCAGGCGCGGCTCGAACATAATTTTGATAAAATCAGGGGCTGAGGCAAGAAAACTATCCTCGTATTTCCACACCGCAGAATCTGTTTGTGTGACGGTAAAGCCTTGACCAGGGTTGAATGCAGAGTCATGCCAAACTAAGAGCTCATGAGCATTGAGAACCCTCAAAGGATATGCACCCTCGCTCTTGATCTCGTCCCACAAAACCTCATCCCATTCCTCACCTAGAGAGGTCACTATTGATTCACTCCATCGTATCTCAACACTTTCTAACGGCGGGAGGAAATTGGCACTAGAAATCGGGACAAGAAGGAGTATAACGCCCAGAAACACAGCCCGCATGAACACGCTCACGGGCTCTATATTAGTCAATCTCTCGTAGATTTAGTTCAATTATTGCGCGACGGGAAGTTTAAACCAACCATGCAAGTCGCCGACCCGATGAAGGCATATCGAGTATCCGGAGTAGCACCATTTGGTAGCGTGAGAAACAAGTTCAGTCTCGACTTACCAGCAGAATCCAAGGACGCTGCTGAGCACCTAGCATATTCAATTATGGGCTCAAGGCACAAAGCCAAGCGCCGAGCAATTTCCATTGATTCAATTGAAGAAATCGACCCACGAACATCAACAGAGCCGAAAATTCTCCACACCTTTAGAGAGGCAATTGAATTGGCCGGCGGACCTGTAGCAGCAAGCAAAGAAGAAGAATAATCGATGTCTTTGCAGTAATCCTCTTGCGCTAAAGGATTGAAAATCATGGTAGACCGGACAGAACTTCAAAACAAGGCTAGGCTGGTTGAAAGTCACAGGCAGCATCTAGAGGAGCTACAACGTCGAATGGAACAGATTACCGGGGTCATTAATGAGCACCAAATCACTGAGGAAATACTCTCTAGGCTTGTTAACATGTCTAACTCTAATGGTGCACAAGCACACATATCAATCGGAGCAGGCGTGACGCTAAATTATCAGCACAATAAATCCGCCGAGGGTACCGCAGTAGTCGACCTAGGAGCCGGTGTTTTTGGTGAGAGAAAGTGGGGCGATGTAATATCAATTTTAGCAACCAGGCGAGAAGAGTTTAGTGATCTTCACCAAACCTTACTAAAACAAGCCGGAACTATCGAAGAAAAACTCGGCGTTCTAGCGCAAGAATTTAATGACGCAGCAGAGAAATTACAATCGACAACAGCACAATCTGAATCCCCGGAATTAGCTCCTAGCAACCCAACCGATAGCGACAATAAAATAAACCCTAAACCGCGTCGCAGGGGCAGTATGTTTGGCAATGAACTAACTCTTGACGACTGAGGTATTAAGATGGGTTTGTTTGAAAGATTCAAGCGGCGAGTCAAAGAGGTTGCAGAAGAGGTGGATACAGATTCACTAACAGTGACAGAGGATTCTATCGAGGCGCAAGAGATAATCTCATCTCAGCAGGAAATTAACACCCAAGAATCGTCAGTAAGTGATGTAGAAACGCCCATTGACACTTCAGCAATCATGACTGATGAAGATGATTGGGAAGTACTTGATGATTCATCATTGGATATGTCTGACGACATAAAAACTGATGAAGATGACTGGGAAGACTTCGATGATGATGACGATTTTGTCCCTCAAGAACTCACGCGCAAAGAGAAAAAGCGCCTGCAGCGGGAACAGAAGCAGTTAGAGAAAGCGAAAAAAGCCTATGAAAAATCGATGAAAAAGCGCGGTGCAAAGGAAGTTGCTAGGCCGGCTGGATCAAGAGTCGATCTCT
>DAUW01000078.1 GCA_002505355.1 Euryarchaeota archaeon UBA229
TGGGAAATTTACCCCGACCTGCCCGATGGCATTGAACTTACCAACGGCATGATCTCAGGAACTCCAACGGTTAACTCAACTAGAACCATGTATACGATATGGGCCAACAATACTGGTGGCTCTACCAATGTCAGTCTAAACATAACTATCCTTGAGCCGAGCGCTAATATCGTCTATGACCCAACTAACCTAGTGCTAACTAGGGGTGAGACAATGGATCCTGCAATACCGGATGTTGATGGTGGCGCAATTGAAAATTGGAGTATCTATCCAGACCTACCGGACGGGCTAGTCTTCGAAAATGGTACCATTTCTGGTACACCGACAGTTAACATGACGATTGCAAATTACCTAATCTACGGTAACAATAGCGGTGGCTCATCAGTTGTCGGATTGAGTATTACTATCTTAGAGCCAGCACCAACTATCACCTACCAGACCGATTACCTGGTGCTGACCAGAGGAGAAACAATGCCTTCAGCTCTACAGGCAATCTTCGGCGGTGGTGCAGTGGCTTCATTCACCGTGACCCCTGAATTACCGGATGGCCTAAACTTCACCAATGGCACAATATTTGGTACACCAGCCGTTAATTCCACTCTGGTGCAATATAATATCACTGCACTCAACAATGGCGGTAGTGATTACTTCCTGCTCAACATTACTGTCCTTGAGCCGGTAGCAATTTTGGACGCAGAGTCGACATACTTCGAATTAATTCGCAATGAGGATTACATGAATTTGACCCTGAATAATACCGGTGGTATGGCAGCGACATGGGAGATTGAACCGTTCCTTCCAGACGGCCTAATCTTTGGTAATGGCACAATAACTGGAATACCAACAATCAATGCTTCCCTAGCTTCATACACAATCTGGGCCAATAACACCGGCGGCTCTGATAGCATAATTATCAACATCAAGATTCTCGAACCAGTTGCTAATATTTCGTATCGACGAACCGACTTCACAGTGGTCAACGGTCAAGGAAGTCTATACATTTCACCAGACATCCTCGGCGGTAACCCGGAGACCTGGGAATTTGAGCCTGAATTGCCCGATGGCATGACATTCAGTAACGGACTAATTTCGGGTACACCAACCGAGAATTTGACCACAACTACTTACACTGTGTGGGCAAACAATAGCGGAGGTTCGTCCTTTGCTACTATTAACCTAACAGTCGACCAACCATTCTTCGTTGTAAGATATCCAACAACTATACTCGTGCTGAATGTTAGTGAGAACATGCCGGTAACGGCGCCGCTTTACTACTTCGATGAGGATGACAAGCCAGTTTGGAAGATTGAGCCGAGTTTGCCTGAAGGTCTAGTATTCGATAATGGAACAATATTCGGAGTGCCGACTACGCCTCAACCGTTAACAATGTACAATATTACCGTGACAGGTGAATTAGTGCCGTTTACCATCTCGGTTATGATCGAGATCTTGGCCGTTGCTGACGGATTAGTAATCGAGGATCAGCGTAACGCTTCCGAGGTTAATGCAGCACCACCAGAGACGGTATTCCCAGAGCCGGAGGAAGAGAATATTGCGTATTGGTTGTGCCCACTTGCCTTGATAATTCTGTTGTGGCTAACCGCAATGCTGTACAATGCTAAAAAGAAGAATGATGATGTCGATATTACTAGCGGTCCGGAAGGGGAAGCAAAAGAGGATTAGAGACATTTGACCGAAAATGATACACCCTACATGTTCATAGGATAAGCCGGAGGAGAGAATCGTATGTCGTTACTTGAAGAACTAAGAAACAACCGTGACAAGCAAATAATGGCTCTCAGCATTGCATTCTTTGTGCTCTCATTCCCCGCTTATTTTTACTACGCTGCTCAAGGAGCTGACCCATCTGGTGCTTCCAATGTAGTCGGCACCTACGAGATTGAGGGTGAACCTCAGTACATTGAACTGGGTTCAGGAGATGAGTTCATTGCCGATGGTGAAACTCTGTCAATCGACAACCTACATACTGACTCGATTGACGATGCAGATGAGATGAATATCATTGGTGTCCGTTTGACTATGAGTTACACCGAGTCAGAAGATACCAGCGGCCCCTGTTTCGGTCCACAAGGTGGTCAACCAGCAGCAGATACTATTTCAGGAACAACCATGCATGGTGAGTATAATGAAACTGCAAGTGGTAGTAACAATGGTGAGTCAGGCTCACACTCAGTTGAAGTATATTGGATAAGTAATGTCTCATTGCTCGATGAGGAGACCGTAACCATGTCAAAGAGTGATATTATCGCAGCAATAGACGCGGGCGACCTTGGTTTAGGTGCCTACATGGCAGAAATTAGCGTCGATGCAGAGGCAGGCGGAGCAGTATTTCCTTGTCAGAGAAGTGATGCAGGTGAAGATGTCGCATACACGGTTGAAATAATCGTGTTTGATTATGACATCAAACCATATGTAGACTTGGAAGAACTTTGAGTTGCTTATGGCAGGTGTATGAGTCCTTGGCAGTGGTATCATGGTCAAAGCATATACCAAAACAGACACTGCAGCATACCAAGTACCGTATGAGGTTTTAGCACGGCGCAACGCGCAAATTCTGAGTTTGATTGTGTTCTCATTTTTCTTTGATGCCCTGCTATTTGGTGTTTTCAATATCCAATGGTTTGCTACAGAATCGATTGGCGCAATTGCTGAAATGTCTGAATCTACAGAATATAAGCTCAATGGTGGTGTTTGGTGGTCACTACTTGCAGTCTTGCTATTTTCTATCGCACTAGCCCCAGTATCTTTTGCCTTTGTTATGCTGTCATATCGCAACAAGGATGTCACTGACGAATGGATACAGAAGACTAACGGTTTGCTCATGAGTATTCCTACTTCGCTAATTTGGGCTTTGCTTTGGTTGGTATGTCTACCGTTCACATGGGGCCTACTTCCATGGGGGGAATGGAGTGTCAACTGGTGGAAGATTTTCCCCTTCGGTCTAGGGTTAATCTGGCTTGGTGGATTGCCGTTGATTGCAGTATTGTTGCAGTTTTCAAAAACCTTGAGAAATCCTGAATTTAATCATGATGTTGCAATCGCTAAGCCTGCGCAATCAGAAACGACTTTGCCCACGCTGCCAATTAGTCAGCCAACCATCGAGATTCACGAAGCAGTTGATGGTAAGCCAATCACCTTCTCAATACACAACCGTCCAACCGGCGGTGATGCCTGGGTAGGAGTTTATCCTGTAGCCTCTAATAATCACGATCATGGGGAACGGTGGAAGTATCTGCGCGACTATGGTACAGCAACCCCATCTTTACCAGCACAACCACCCGGCGATTATTCCATCAGAGTGTTTCCTGATGGTGGCTACAATATGATAGCTGAGCATAAATTTAGCATCGCAAAACACAATCCAGCAGTTGACAAGATTCAATCAGCGTTCAAAGGAACTGCGCAATTTGGCACCGATTTCTGGAGTAATGCACTCGATAAGCAATGAGCGGTTACATTCCCGGTCAAATCGTGCCTGATAATTGTCAAAAGTCCAATCCTCTTGATGAAAGAAAATAAGTACAGTTTCCAAGAGGGTTGAGTATGTATCCTTACCATCGCATCTTGAGGATGATAATTAAGAATACATTTTCAAAACGAGAAGCATTTGACATCGAGAAAGAATACCTTTTCCACTTCAGACCTGGCATTGGCGACATAGATGTTTATCCTGAAGTCAATAATGGACGACATTTTGTGTTTTGTGACCTTGCAAGATACGATATTGCCTTCCGAATTGGTCTGTTTAGATACGTCCGCAAGAACAAGTACGCTTTTGTGATTGGAGGCTCAACTATGCGATATCGAAAGCGTCTTGCACCTTTCCGAAAAGCAATAGTTCGGTCTAAGATTGTCGGATTTGATGATAAATTCTACTACTTTCAACAAACAATTGAGCAGAAAGGGGAGGTTAAATCCTCAGCGTTAATTCGCGCAGGAATACGTTTCAAGGGTGGTTCATTGTCTCCAAAGAAAGTTATGCAGGATCTTGGATATGAACTTGAGCCATTCATGGAACCTTGGGTGCGAGACTGGGCGGAGTGGGATAACGAAATACGACCGTGGCCTAAACCCATTTGACGCACACAAAGCAAAGGCCTTCATCAAGACAACCACTTACTCACTTGTGTTCGTAGGGAATGGATTTAATTCCCAGTTTCCACTCCATAAATCATGGAGAATAAGCCTGAGTCCGGAGAAGAAGAGGACTTGGGGGGACAGGCAGACATGGACTGGTCAACTCTGCGCGTAGTGGATTTGAAGGAGGAGCTGAAGAAGCGCAATCTCTCAACTGAGGGTCGTAAAGCAGACCTTGTCGCACGTCTCAAAGATTTTGACAACTCGAAACCATCGATAGTTGGGTTTACTTTTGTGATGGCTTTATTGTATGCTTCTACCTTGTTTGGTATCATTGTGGCCATGTTCGTTTTTGCTGAAGTTGTAGATGATGCTAGGGCGGATTTGGACGCTAGGGACTGGACCACAGTGAATGGAACAATCATCGCCAGCGGAGTGGACTCTTATCGCGAAACTGATGGGAATACCACCTACTGTCTACGGATCGAATATGAGTATAATTACGAAAATGAGACGTACAGTGGAGATATGATTAGTCATTCTCTGCACAGTAACACGTATGATGCGGCACACTGTGACTCCAAGCGTCTCAACGCAAACGACTATCCTACTGGGGAAAATATTACTGTTTATGTAAACCCAAATGACCCAAGCCAAGCCATTCTCCTTCCTGGCTGGTCTGGACTTGACATTGGTTTCAAAGAGTTTATTCTCTTTCCGGCCGCTCTAATAATATGTATAGCGTCGGCCAG
>DAUW01000128.1 GCA_002505355.1 Euryarchaeota archaeon UBA229
AATATCAATTGTACCGTTAAAGTGCGGCCCAAACACTACTAGAGTTTCATATTCACCACCCTCGCCATCGACATTAAAACGATGCAATTTTGCCAGTTGAATCAAGTCATTCAATGATTCTTTATCTAATATCTTGCCAATCCAACTAGCATTGAGCCCTTCACATGCAACGCTGGTAAGCATTACACCAAACCCATTGTCAACCAGTCCCTTAACATGTTCTAATGGGGATTGGTGCCATAGTGGAGTGTAACTAATTATTCCAAGCCTGTCGCACATTGTTTCGATACGGCTTTTTTGATAATCTGAGCGTAGTGCACCGCTAACTAGTGCGTCAACATCCAATTTCTTTAATTCTCGCGCCAAATCGTTCATCTCGTTTTCATCGCCAGATGAACTTACAGGAACCCACTGTATACCGGCAAGTTCGGCTTGATATTGGACAATTTCGGTTCCTGGAACTTGAAACATCATTGAGTCATCACCAGTAATGCGCACAGTGACAAGAAACTCAACATCCCAGCCCTTACACTGCGCCCACCACCATGCAGCCGCAGAGTCCTTGCCGCCGGATGATAAAACTGCTACTCGCATGGAACTACGCAGAAACTTATTGGTCAAGAATCTGATTATCTGTTCGCAGGGATTATAATGGTCGCAAATCGTGCAGACCTTGCCGAAGACACAAAGAGTGTGTTACCCTCATGCTCATAAAGTGCCGGCAATAGGAATAAACAGGTGAGAAAATGCAACCAAGTGGAAGAGGTTACGACCATGGAATTACGACTTTCAGCCCAGATGGACGACTATTTCAGGTCGAATATGCCAGAGAATCAGTAAAGCGTGGAACAACTACTGCTGGTTTGAAATTCAAGGACGGTGTGGTACTGGTCTGCGATAAAAGGATAATCAGTAGATTAATTATACCAGATTCCATCGAAAAGATGTTCAAAATAGACAACCACGTTGGTGTTGCTACCTCTGGTTTGATGGCTGACGCAAGGCAACTAGTTGCACGCTCAAGAGTTGAAGCTCAAATTAACAGAATTACTTACGGCGCAACTGTTCCAGTTGATGTCTTAGTGAAGAAAATTTGCGACTTCAAGCAGTCTTTTACCCAATACGGTGGCTCAAGACCTTTCGGAACTGCCCTCTTAATCGGTGGCGTAGATGACAACGGTATCCACCTCTATGAAACCGACCCATCAGGCGCTTACCAATCATACCATGCTGGTGCAATCGGCAGCGGCAGAAATACTGTTATCGAATACTTTGAGAAGAACTGGAAGAATAACCTAACGCTAAATGCTGCCATGAAGCTCGGGCTCGAGGCGCTTAGAAACGCCAACGATGCAGAACTAAACAGAGACGCAGTGGAAGTTGCAGTTATTGATTCAGATGGCTACCGATTCCTTGATAGAGAAGACGTCAATAAGCAAATTGACCGTCTAAAGCCGCTCGAGGATTGACCGTCACAATCAATAAACCTCCAAACTGTGGTCTGATATGGGAACCCCATGGTTAGTCTAGACAATGCAGTAGTTGCACGCATGGAAAAAGGCGGTAAACGATATGAGATCTTAGTCGATCCGGATTTAGTTGATAGTTTCAAAAGCGACCCTACAGCGGTAAAAATCGACGATTTTTTTGCCATGGATGAAGTGTTTCATGATGCTCGCGGCGGCGAAAGGCCAACCGAAGAAGCGATTGAGAAAACCTTTGGTACTCAAGATATTGTCGAGATTGCCAAAATAATTTTTGATAAGGGGAGTATACAACTTACGACCAATCAAAGAAAAGCAATGGTTGACCGAATGCGGCAAAAAATCGTCCACCATATTCACAGTCAGGCTGTTGACCCAAAAACGAAAAGCCCGCATCCAATTACTAGAATAGAACTGGCCCTCGAAGAATCTCGTTATTCTGTTGATCCATTTAAGAATCTTGATGCCCAAATTAATGACGCTATCGACCGATTGAAGCCACTTATCCCGTTATCGTTTGAAACCCTAAGACTAGCTTTCAAAGTGCCCGGTTCGGGGTATGGTGGTGCCATGCGAATATTGCGTCCCTTCCAAGTTAAAGATGGCTGGTTAGAAGATGGATCATGGGCATCTGTAGTCGAAATTCCTGCAGGAATGAAGGGCGAAATAATCGGACAAATAATGAAAATTTCTTCACAAACAGAAGTAAAAGAAATGTGATTGCTTTGCAACATTTCAAAGGGTTGAGTTTATCATGGGTTGGCTTGTCGCTGGGTCGGAGAGAAAGAAATGTCCCAAGGTCGAAGCGGCGCCGAGCAGCGCCTAGTGACCCCGGGAATGGCTATTGGGCCATTGACCGGGATGCGTGTTGGAAGTGGCGCAATATCTCACAACAACGAAATTATTGCAACTAAATTAGGTTGGGTTAGAGAATTCAACGGTACTATCTCAGTAGACCCAATAACCAGCCCTTATTTGCCACGTTCAGGAGACCTAATAATCGGTACTGTTGCCGAAGTTAGAAACAATTTGTGGTTTATGAACATCAATGGCTCATTTCAAGGCCTCTTGCCAATGTCCTTAGCTCCGTGGAAGGTCGAGTTCGGCCATGCCCGTCAACACATGGACATCGGTGATTCTGCTCTGGCTAGGGTACAAGAAGTCGATGAGTGTCATAACGTAGTTCTCACCATGAAGGGAGTTGGATTAAGAAGACTTTCTCAAGGCGCAGTTGTAGAAGTCCCTATCAACCATTTAGATAGGATTCGTGGAGAAAACAACACCAATCTCGACAGGCTGAAAGATGTAAGTGACTGCCGCATAATCGTAGGAGAGAACGGCAGGGTTTGGATAGATGGTGATGACGACGGTATCTCATGGACTAGACAAGCTTTAGAGATTGCTAAACAACACGGACACAAGGCAGATTTTGCTTCAATTCTCAATAAACATGAAAAAACATTTACAAAAAAAGGTGATGCTTGATGGGTGGATACGGAGATATACAATTATTGCGCGATGATGGATTGAGACTTGACGGCAGAAAACTGGATGAATCCAGACCTGTTACTATTCAGGCTGGTATACTGCCCGCAGCAGATGGTTCGGCCATGGTAACCCAAGGCCTGAATGTTGCGGTAGCTGCCGTTTACGGACCAATGGAAGCGCACCCAAGAAAAATTCAGCGCCAAGACCGAGCTGTCATCGATGTAAGATACAACATGGCTCCATTCTCGACCAGCGATCGGATTAGGCCGGGATTCAATCGTCGTTCTCGTGAAATATCAAAAGTGACGGCAGAGGCACTGGAGTCAGTGGTATTGGTAGAACGCTTCCCAAGGTCGAAAATTAGAGTTGAGATTGAAATTCTGGCTGCCGAAGCTGGAACAAGATGTGCAGGTATTACTGCTGCATCGGTTGCACTTGCAGACGCAGGAATTCCAATGAGAGACATGATTGTGGGTGTTGCTTCAGGTAAAATCGAGGATACTGTCGTCCTAGACTTAGACAAAGCGGAAGACAATTATGGTCAAGCAGACCTACCCGCCGGAATATTACCCAATACTGGCGAGATAGCATTCCTGCAAATGGACGGCGACCTATCACCAGAAGAATTCGATTTAGCTATGGAGTACAACTTCAAGGCTGCTAGAGAAATACATGAGATTATGGTTGAAGCACTAAAAGCAAGATACGACGGAGGTGACAACTGATGGTTGAGTTGGTTCCAAAATTGCTGAGACAGGAGATGGCAAGACTAGCTGAGCAAGACGCCAGAATAGATGGACGAAGCCGCTTTGAGGGTAGGGAGATAACCCTAGAAACAAACTGTCTTTACAATGCTGAAGGGTCCGCTAAGGTAACCATGGGCAAGACCGTAGTTTATGCTGGGGTAAAATTCGAGATTAGAACCCCCTGGCCAGACAGACCGTCTGAAGGATCGCTGATGTGTGGAGCAGAGCTACGTCCCGTAGCACACAGAAAATACGAGCCCGGGCCACCATCACCAGAGTCGATTGAATTAGGTAGAGTAGTTGACCGCGGGATAAGAGAATCCGGATGTATTGACATGAACAGTTTGTGCATTATCCCTGGCGAAAAAGTCTGGGGAGTAATGATTGATATCCACGTCTTGTCTGACGGTGGCAACATTTTCGACGCTTGTGGATTAGCAGCCATTGCTGCGCTTAGAACTGCCGTTGTGCCTGCTGAGCGTTTCGATGTTGGTGAAGATTACACACTATCGGTTAACGGAACGCCAATAATGGCTTCTTTCACCAGAGTCGGTGGTCGGTATGTTTACGACCCGTGTGAAGAAGAAGAATTGGGCGGTGATGAGCGAATTCATATCACCATTGGAGATGAAGGACATGTGCATTCTCTACAAAAGGGGTTAAGAGGGGTATTCACGCCGCAAGAATTCGCAGAGATATTCGAGGTAGCCCAAGAGAAGTGTGCAGAACTAAGAAAACTCGTAGCAAAAAAGGAGGCGAAGTGATTGGCAAAAAGAACTCAAAAAGCAGGAGCAACCGCTAGATTCGGTGCAAGATATGGTGTCTCTGTAAGGAGAAACTCAGCATCTGCGTTAGCAAAGAAAAGCCGTAAATATACCTGCCCTGTTTGTCAGTACCAAAAAGTCTCCAGAAGGTCTGTGGGTATTTGGCACTGCAACAAGTGTGATTACACATTTGCTGGCGGAGCATGGGAGCCATTTACCCGTGCATCAGATGCAAACAGCAGAATCATGCGAAGGTCTGTTGAAGGCGCAACCACTGCAGACATGGCCTACATCGCACAGCAAGCAGCACTCGACTACGAAAGAAGTCTAACTGAGTCCGAAGAAGAGTGAAATCTGTTGAGGGGGCCAATATGTCCACTGAATGGAAACTTCTTCTTGAAGTCCAATCCAATAGTCGAGAAAACACCGATTCAATGGCTGCAGCACTGATAACTGACTGTGCTATTGACTATCATGAAGACTCATTCTCCATCACCATTACCGAGTCAAAAGCGAAAGATTTACGCGCAATGTGGAATACAAGAGTGCGCGGACTAATCGCCGTTGATTCACTAGTCAACATGATTGATGGTTTAGAATCAAGAGAGGGTTCTTCAAGTAGTAACTAGTAGCATGGGTGTGGTTATATGTCAGACATGGAACAATTTCAAATCGTAGTTTCGGAAATTCAGTCAATTCGTCAACAAATGGCCAGTCTGAACGCCCAAATTTTGGAACTCAAGGCAACTGCCGATGCAGTTATCAATCAACCAGCCGACTTAGCGCTTCATCAACAATTAGGTGGCGTCCTAATCGAAGTTGCAGACCGAGACGCGTTAGTGAAAGTATTACAAAATGACATCAAAACACTCGCGGAACATTTAACCAGATTGCAGACTCGAGAAGGAGACCTGATCAATTCTTATGAAGAACTAAAAAAAGTTCTAGAGGGATCTAATTGAATGAAAGTTCTGTGGAAAATATCGAACATTTGGCCGCACTACATCAGTGGGTCACAGATAACTGTTCATCTGGTGCAGTCCCTGTGATTACCGGAGTGAATGGTGACATGGACACGGTTGGCTCGGCAATTTCTCTAGCTGCATCCAACGCTAACATGATGGCATGCGGATTACATCTCGGTAGGGTTGCTAAACGAGTATGTCAGAAATTTTCAGCCCCCTTTAGAAAAATTACTGGTTATTCAGATTTGCCGGCAAACATTGGCGGAATAATACTCGTCGACGCCGCTTCTCCTAGCCAGATTGGCATAGAACTACCTGATGATGTACCGAAGTGTGTAATTGATCACCACATATCCAATCAATGGGAGATAAACGACGGAGATCTATACATCAACATGCCTGTATCTGCGACGACTGAGATTATTGCTAGATATCTCTCAATTTACGCACCCAGCACGCTGACTAATCCAGTTAGAAACCTGCTTCTCGCTGGATTGTTGACAGATAGTGGAAGATTTAAGCACAATCAAAAGAGCTCGTTTACTACTGCAAGTTTGTTATTAGAAAATTCTGATATTGACTATGCGACCTTTGTCGAATGGTTAGAGTACTCTCCGACTAACAGCAGTGAGAGAGGTAGTCTAGTCAGGGGGCTTCAGCGTGCGAAAGCCACAGAATCAGGTTCATGGTCGGTAATCCACTCCAATTGCGGAACCTTAGAAGGAAGATTGGCGGGTCTACTCTTGGGGCTGGGACATGACATTTCCCTAGTCAGTAGAAATAGGGACGGAGAAACCCGTATGACTGCGCGAGCCACAAAAAATGCAACCACAGGCGGGATATCTTTGGCCGAAATAATGGCTAGTGTTGCAGAGCAAATTGGCGGTGAAGGAGGAGGTCACGCCGGTGCTGCAGGATGGAGTGGTCGAGCAGATATGATAACAGCAGAGAGTTCATTTATCTCGAATGTTGCGAAAATACCACGCCGAGGTGAATATTAATGACCGAAATAGATGTTCCAAATTCACCAGGCAAATTTATTTCTCGCTGGCGAACTGACGGCCCGGTCGATACCGGAACACTAGGAAATTGGAAGGACGAGATGGCGATTGAATCTTGGTTAATGATCGCTGAAGCTGCATTGTTCCTAGACGCAGCAGAGTTGTTTGAACAATTAAGTCCACTGCTCAGTCCTGCTGAGACAGCAACAATAGGCTTAGTTAGGCGAAGAATGCTTGGAGATAACAAACTGGAGCAAGCCATTGATGAAGCCATTCAAGTTGCCAAGAACCCAGATACTCGAGATTTAAAATTGGAGGGCAGACTAAGGATGGAGCGAGGCTTAACGAAGTTTGAAAATGGTGATATTGAAGGTGCAAAAGATGACCTAGAATGGGCCGAGTTACGGTTAAAGTCAGTTGCTAAAGCGAGTAGAGACCACGATTTGTCATTGCTAAACAGGGCGGCACTACTGATGGCAACCAATGCTCCATTAATGGCACTAAACGTATATTCAGAGATCACTCGAGATGGTGACCATGCCCATGAGACAATTGCTATTTCAAGACTCGGTGCTTCCCGTATCCGGGCATCAATGGGCCATATGTTTGACGCAGCACGACACGCATGGAACGCGCATGATCACGCTATAAGGGCATATCAGACAAATATGGCAATTGAAGCCGGTACATTATTCCTTGAATTATCCTTAGGTGCAATTGATAAAAATTCTGAACGTATGAAAGTGCAAGTTGAGGCTGCCAAACCTCGAAAGGTCGAGGATCCTGAGCCCGCACTGTCAGTGCATCCAGATGATATTGAGGGAGTATTTGATTGGTGCTTCAAGAACCTACCAGCAACAAATTCCGGTGAACATCGACCAGATCTAAGAGCCATGGTTAGCATTGCCAAAAACCTTGGAAAATTGAACTATTTCTCTGACTTATTTTCTGAGCCTGATGAAGTTGAGGATGCAACCCTCGCAGCAATGATTCAAGTTTGCAGTGATGACGACGACCACGTCAAAATTTGGGGTGACCGATTATCGGTGCTTACGCTGATTTGAGTTCTTTCACCCAGTTATCTAAGTCGATGAACTCTTGCGTTGTCCACGTAACAACTGGGGGTACATCACTCCACCAAGCTACCTGTTCCACTTTTTCATCCAAAATATTCCATGGCTGTTGTGTTGGTGTTGATTTTGTTTCAACATAGGCTACCCATCCATCTCGATAGTATGATTTGTTCCATTGGATAATTGAAATTTCAAGACCAGTCTCTTCTTTTACTTCTCTGTGAAGCGCTTGCTCAGGTGTTTCATCGTCATTCAAGTGTCCACCTGGAATCTCCCAACCTCGCTGAGGGTGTTCGACAAAAACTACATGCCCGCCGGTTTGCATGGTAAGTAAACTCTCCGAACTTGACGTGATCCATGCGAGAACAAACTTAGGTGACATTTCAATCCAATCCATTTCGTGCTTTATCCATGTATTCTATCGCCCAGTCTTCCCCTTCTGCAACCAATCTTCTAGCAACAAAAAAAGCCTCAGAATAATCTCCTTGTGCCAACAATAATTGTAGTTTTTCTTGCGCCACATTAGATTCAGTCGTCCCTTCCACAGCCTTTCTATCCATCGGTTTTGGTGTTGAAACACGGCTCGCTAAATCTACCATCTGGGCTAAAAATTCTTGCCTTTTGGCAACTGGCGGACGACTCCAAACCTTCACACCATCCCCGTCCATTCTTGACGTTAATCGAGCCATGAACTCCTCTCTTACACTGCTGTGAGGGCGAAGTGACTGCACGTGGTCGTAACAGATCCATGCTTCATCAGATCTATTCAGCCGTTCATACAAACGTCCCAACTCAAACCATAATTCATGATTTTGTGGTCGATGGGCGAGAAGATTCCTCGCTAGTTCAGTAAACAACTCTACCCTACCTGAGTCCCTAATTCGCTCAATTCTCCGTCCGAATATAACATTAGCACGCGCATCCCGAAAATCGAGTCGCTGACATCGGTCGACGAATTCGTCAAGGGTTTCAAACCCCGCACTGCCTGACATGACCTGCTGCCACCAAATATCTGGATTCAATGGGTCTCTAGCAAATACCGCCTCAAGTAATTCAAGGCCGAATTGCTGAAAATCAACCTGTTTTAATTGGTCAATTTGATCTGGATCTCGACCAAGTATC
Organism: Euryarchaeota archaeon UBA229; assembly: GCA_002505355.1. Lineage (GTDB taxonomy): Archaea > Thermoplasmatota > Poseidoniia > Poseidoniales > Poseidoniaceae > MGIIa-L1. The sequence goes on from DAUW01000128.1 coordinate 8,644, forward strand.
GAGAATAGGTCCTCCATTACCGCAACTAAGCCCTCGCTATCAGAAACAATTGCTTTGATATTTGCCAAACACCGCCAGTTTTGCTCTTCTGTATAATCGTAAAGTATGGCTTGTCTAGCACTTTGCTCAGCCCATGCGATGTTCTCCGCAAATCGACTGTTATCATTAGTTGCTAAATTGACAAACTTCTCAGCTTGAGAACGATATCGGTTACCAAGGTTGCGTCTAGGGTGTTGGAGGAGAGTCCTGCTGTCCTCGACCAATTAACCACCTCACTGAACCGACATAAATCCTGATTTATCTGCGTCAAATGAAATAGTCGCATCAAATCCTACTTTGGCGGTCGTACCGTCAGGGTTGCGAGATGGGTCCAATGAGCTACCCTTTTGATTTGACAGAATGATCGTGTCCTTATCTGGCTGCCATCTGGTGACCATTGCCCATTCCACGCGCACTGGGTCAGCAATGTTGATATCTTCATCAACAATAGTAACCATCTTCATACTTCTATGTCCGGCAAGGGCAGCCTCAATCGCCTTCCTACCATCATCTGGATGCTTTTTCCGAATCTTGACAACCGCAGCAAGCCAACCACAACCACCCTCAGTCATGTGGACATCGATACACTCGCAGACTTTGGATACTGCATCCTTAATCGTCGGTGAGCGAGGCAGACCCATCAGGGTCTTGTGCTCTGCCTCTCCGGGAATTAAGGCATGAAAGATTGCGTTGTCACGATGTACTAATCCATCAAATTCAATCACTGGCTCCTGACGAACATCATCTAAAGTCCCGGTAATATCGACATAAGGGCCCTCATCGTCATTTTCAAGCGTTATTCGCCCCCAAAACACGTATTCTGCAGAAGCTGGAACTGCTACTCCGTTTGGCATTTCTGTTAATCTAAGCGGTTTTTGATACAACTTTTCATGCAGTGCAGCAGCAATTGAGAGCTCATCGATATTATCATCAAATGACATTGCTGCCGCAAGTAAAACTACGGGATCTGGTGCGTTTACTACCGCAACATCCACTGTTTCACCATTTTCTCGAGCCTCTGACATCATGGTTCGAAGGTGTCTGGGAACTAAGCGAACTACGGTGTGATTACTGTCGCGCAGAAATTGTCGGTGGAATGACATGTTTCGTATGCCATTGTACTGCGCAATGATAACACTAGCTGAGGAATAACGTCCCCGGTCCTGTGGCCAGTGATGTGGAATTGGTATAGATTCTAAGTCAACAACACTTTGTTGATTTTGAAAACACTCAGCCTCATCGTTACCAACAACATGGGGAGTTGATGGATTGTCCATTGCCCAAGCAAGAGTATCGATATATTCCTCCGGGCTGATACCTATAGCTGCACACAGACGCTCTCTGGTTAGGAGATTAACTGCCGCCCGAAAACCAGGAGTTTCTGTGATATTATCAAACACCAAAAGTGGATGATTGTTTTGTCTTGAATACTCCCACATACCGTGGATAATACTTACCGGACTTGAGATTATTTCAGCAGCATCGAGATGGTCTCTGAAGGCCATATCCGACCCACATGATTCAATGGCTTAACCTTTCATACTAATTGGGAGAATTCTAGTGGCTAATCGACCATCTTGCATTAATCCAGTAGTCCACTTTTTGTCGTGCTAGGGGTCGTAGTTAAATAGGGGCTTCAAGTCGGCGGAATGCTTCAATGAGGTGTGTCACATGGGTAGAGGGTTATTCGCAGGTGCAAAGATGGCCAAAGACCGACAAAAATTCCGTTGGTCTGACCGTAGATACAAGAAGCGTATGCTCAAGTCTAGAGCCAAGCACGATCCGCTTGCTGGGTCGACGCAAGCTAAGGGCATTGTCATAGAAAAAGTAGGCATTGAAGCAAAGCAGCCCAACTCCGGTATCAGAAAAGCGGTCAAAATATCCCTAATCAAAAACGGCAACAAACTCACTGCTTTTGCACCTGGAGACGGTGCAATAAACTTCATTGACGAACACGATGAAGTAATGGTCGAAGGTATCGGTGGACGCATGGGCCGTTCATATGGTGACATTCCCGGTGTAAGATACAAGGTAATCCAAGTCAACGGTGTCTCACTCGATGAAATGGTAAGAGGCCGAAAGGAGAAGCCAGTTAGATGAGGTGTTGTGATGTCTGAAGCAGAAATGGAGCAAGAAACTGTCGAGCCTCAGGAAGAAATCAAGCCAATTGCAGGGATAGGAACCTTAGTATTCGGCAAGTGGGATGCCTCTGAGGTAACCTGCAAAGATCCTGGATTAGCACCTTACATCAACCTAACAACGGTCGGTGTCCCTCACACTGGTGGTCGCCATGCTAATGCATGGTTCGGTAAAGCAAAGTTATCTGTCGTCGAGAGATACATCAACAAATTGATGAGAACTGGACCATACACCGGAAAGAAGCAAGGCGCAATGAAAGCCTTCGAGGTCGCTCTTGACAGTATTGCTGATAAATCAGGAGACAACCCACTACAAACCTTTGTTGATGCTATTTGCAACGGCGCTCCTATGGAAGAAATCACTCGTATCAAATTTGGTGCAGTCTCCCAACCAAAGGCGGTAGATTCATCCCCATCCAGAAGACTTGATGTCGCCTTGCGTAATCTCGCAAAAGGCGCCCAGCAAGGAACGCATAAATCAAAGCGAACCTTAACCAGTTGTATAATCAACGAACTTACTAAAGCAGCAGCTGGCGACGTAACATCTTTTGCTGTCTCCAAGAAAGAGGAACTTGAAAGAATTGCTGCCTCTGCTCGATGACGCTGACAAATCAATTTACCCTAGCGATTTTGTTAGTTTGTATAATCGATGTTGAACTCCTCGGTATACTACCCGGGGAGGTCCTCAAATGGGTGCAGTGAAATTGTGACTGTGCTTAATTTGAGTTATGTGATATTTATATCGGTACGGCGTATTATTTACTCTTAACAGTCAGTGCTGTCCCCCTATTGGATGCGAGTTGCTTAAGAACCCCTCTTTAGTGGCTGGATATAACGAGAAGTGGTGAACCATGGGCCGAAAAGAAGACAATATCAAGAAAGCAACAGAAGTGATGCACGTACTGCCACAGATTCGCAATCTGTGTATCGCTGCACACATTGACCACGGTAAGACAACTTTGTCAGACAACCTCATTGCTGGAGCGGGTATGATGTCTAGTGACCTGGCTGGTGCCGCTCGTGTCTTGGATTTCGATGAGCAAGAATCAGCACGTGGCATTACTATCAATGCAGCATCTGCATCGATGGTCCACCAAGTAGACGGTACAGATTTCCTAATCAATCTAATTGACACTCCTGGCCACGTCGACTTTGGTGGTGACGTTACCAGAGCAATGCGTGCTGTCGATGGATGTTTCATTCTCGCTTGTGCTGTTGAGGGTCCAATGCCGCAGACAGAAACTGTAGTAAGACAGGCGCTCAAAGAAAAGGTTAAGCCCGTTTTATTCATTAACAAAGTAGACCGCCTAATCAACGAACTGCAAGTTACCCCCGAAGACATGATGGAGAGATTTAAGGGAACAATCACAAAGGTCAACAAATTAATCCGCCAATTCGCACCTGAAGAATTCAAGAAAAGTTGGCAAGTGAGTGTTGGTGACGGTACAGTTGCTTTCGGTTCAGCATACCACAATTGGGGTATCACCGTACCGTACATGCAGAAATCTGGTATCTCATTCAAAGATATATTTCAATATTGTAACGATGAGAACCAGAAGGAACTGGCCCAAAAAGCGCCTGTTCACGAAGTTCTACTAGACATGTCGGTAACAAAACTTCCAAGCCCGGTTGAAGCACAGCCATACCGTATACCTAATATTTGGACTGGTGACCTAGAATCACCCGTTGGAAAATCTATGGTTGGATGTGACCCTGAGGCGGAGCTTGCCATGATGATTACCAAAATTTGGATGGATCCACACGCAGGTGAAGTGGCCGTCGGAAGAATCTATTCAGGTGCGATCAGTCAAGGTGAGTCAGTTTTCGCTATCGGCGCAGCCAAACCAGAGCGAGTGCAACAGGTTAGCATGATGGTAGGTGCAGATCGAATCACTGTTCCAAAGATTGTTGCCGGTAATATTGCCGCAATCACTGGCATACGTTCAGCTGCAGCTGGTGTAACACTATCTAGAGATAAGGACTTCACACCCTTTGAGGCAATTCGACATTACTCGGAGCCGGTTGTCACTGTGGCTGTAGAACCAAAGAGCATGAAAGACCTGCCCAAGTTTATCGATGCTTTGAGAGCATTAGCAAAATCTGATGCCTCGCTACAAGTTACCACGAATCAAGAAACTGGTGAAGCACTGTTAGCAGGAATGGGTGAATTACACCTCGAAATTACTGTTTACCGAATCGAAGAAGAGCAGAACATCAAAGTCAAGGTCAGTCCTCCAATCGTTGTATATAGAGAGGGTATAGAAGGAAATAACCACGGCAGATCTTTCGAAGGTAAATCACCAAATCGTCACAATAGGTTTTACTTTGAAGTCGAACAACTACCACTAGAAGTAATTGAAGCATTGAAATCTGGTGAATTCGGTGACGGACCAGTAAGAAGCGGCGACGCAAAAGAGACTGGTAACAAATTTGGCGAGCATGGTATGGACAAAGATTTGATGAGAAAAATTTACGCAATCAAAGGTACTAATGTATTGGTCAATGACACTAAAGGTATCCAAAATCTGCATGAAACTCGAGAATTAATTATTGAAGCGTTCAATGAAGTTTGTGTGAAAGGCCCCATCGCCGATGAGCCTGTTCAGGGAATGTTTGTTAGACTAGTCGACGCCAAGTTACACGAAGATGCAATTCATCGAGGACCTGCACAAACTATCCCAGCTGTACGTAATGGAATTAAGGGAGCGATGATGCGAGCAAGAACCATAATCATGGAGCCAATGCAAAAAGCCTTTGTTTCAGTTCCCAATGATTGGTTAGGTCAAGTAACTCGTGAGGTTACCAATCGCCGAGGAATTATCGAAGATATGCCATCAGACGGGGATGTAACAACAGTAGTTGGTATTATTCCGATTGCTGAAACCTTTGGTTTCTCTAACGACATACGCGCTGCATCCCAAGGTAGAGCAGTTTGGAATACTGAAAATCTCGGATTCGACCCCCTACCTCCACAGTTATTCGACAAAGTTGTTGGTGAGATTAGAACAAGAAAAGGTTTGAAACCTGAACCAAATCCAGAATCATATTACTCTGACTGAGGAACATGACAGCCAGAATAACTGGTTTGCACACCTCCAATGGTGGTGTCCCAAAATACCCCGTGGATTTACTAATAATCGGTAAAAACGGCTGTGATGGTGACAAGCAAAACGACTTGAAGCACCACGGTGGAACCGACAAAGCAGTTTGTCTCCTTCAACAAGAGATAATTGAGCAACTCAATAATGAAGGGCATCCAATTAGTCCAGGTAGCACTGGCGAAAATATCCTCATTAACGGATTAGCAATAGGTGAAATAGCGCCTGGGGTGAGAATTGTATTCCCTGATGTTGAGCTAGTAATAACTCAAGATTCTCCCCCTTGTAAAACCATCAAAGATTCCTTCACCGATGGAAAGTTCAACACAATATCACACAAAAAATTCCCAAACCTGACCAGATGGTATGCCAAAGTTGTCAAAGAGGGGGCCGTGAAAATTAACGACCCTGTCGAGATAATCAACTAATCCTGTTGAGCTGATAATCAGTGAGTTCACGAAGGGCCAACAAAGCAGGGGTGTTGGGTAACCTGTCTAAGCATGAATGCGCCTTTTGGTGGTATTCTTCCGCCTTTTCTCGAGCATAATCTACCGAACCAATGGACTTTAGGGCAGCCAAACCAAGATCTATTTCCGCCTGTGTTGCTGCTTCTCCCTTACCTAATACTGAACGCAAATTATCAAGTTCCGGCGAATCAGGTTGTGAAAGTGCATGTATGACCATAAGCGTCCTTTTACCTTGAGCCAAATCTGAGCCAGCCGGTTTGCCTAACGTATCAGAGTCTGATAACACATCGATTAAGTCATCCATTAGTTGGAAACATAAGCCAACAGCTAGACCCCAATCAGCCATGCACTGGATTGTTGCAGCATCTGCACCAGACATGCGGGCGCCTATTTCTGCGCAGGTGAGGAACATTACTGCAGTTTTCCCTTCGATCATTTCAAAGTAATCACTCTCGGATACAGCGATTCTATCTTCAAATTCGATATCTAATTGTTGACCCTCACTGACTCGCCTAACCATCCATGCCAAACGATTAACCATAGCACCAACATCTTTGTCGTCTAGGCCCTTAGCCCCAACTAACCTTTCGAATGCGATGGCAAGCATGGCATCACCGGCATTGATTGCAGTCGGTAAACCGTATTCAATATGAACGGCATTAAGCCCTCGGCGTGTATCATCGTCGTCCATTATGTCATCATGCACTAGGGTAAAGTTATGGACAATCTCAATTGCCGCACCCACATCTAACAAGCCAAAATGTGACTCACCAACGGCTTTACCTACTAACCATGGTAATGTCGCTCTAAGTCTCTTACCTCCGCCGTCGATTAAGTGCATCATAGCGTTGGAGAGGCGAGAGTGTTTTGATGCACAAAGGCTGTCTGAAATCCTTTGCTCTACCAGGGGCTTTACCTCCATTATTGAGGTCGTTAAGCCGGCTCCTGAGGAATATGACAGCATGTCTGAAACATCGCCCATATCATGAATAATATCGTCGCGTAAACTGGCTAATTTTGTCGGTTCGCCGACTGCAGACCACCACTCATCGGACATTATTCTCTCGGCAATACACCTGAACCATGGCGCAATCTCGCCACCTATCTGCTCATTGCCAGACAGGATTTGATGTAGTTGTTCCTGACTAACCCACTTTGTTTTGGACACCTCGTTTTTGTTAATTGACAAATTAACGTCCGCTTGGATGACTAAGATGTGGTCAATTTCTCGCTCTATCCAATCTGCATTCATACGTGCAGAATACATCATCTTGGTGATAAAGTGAAAATCATTAATATCAAGCTGGGATGGTTCAATACCCAGTTCTTGGTGAAGTTTCCGGATTGCTGCACGCTTGACTCCCATGGAATCGGTCGATTCCAGTTCATCTGCTGAGTTGAGGGGATGAGAGCAACAAGAGTTTGCCCAAACTCCGGGGAAGGTTACTTTGTCATCAGCCCGTTTCTGTAACAGCAGCTTGCCGTCTAGGTCGAATAATAGCACGCTAAACGCTCGGTGAAGAACGCCTGCCTGATAGTGTGCTGAGACTTTTGACGCCTCGCCTAAAACTTGATCATTTTCATCGACCATAATAACTGCTTCTGACATGAGAGAAATTTGCTCGCTATCTGCTGAATTGTTGACCAAAACTTGCCTAAGTTCGTCATCAATTTTAACCGACGGAACATCATCTATCTGGTATCCTGCCAAGCCATCACCATGCATTGCAGTAGAACTCGATAAATGAATAGTTCCCTTATTGAAAACGCTATTTGTCGAGGATTCTTGTTCCGCGTGTGCTTTTACCCAGACAAGCATCAAATAGCCGCTCAGGTTTTTCACCGTTAATGATGACAACCTCAATCCCCATAGATGCAACTTCTGCACCACGATTGGCCTTGAGTGCGATGCCTCCGGTAACATCAATATCCGTGTCATGAACTCCCGAGTAGGATACTGAAGGAGACCATTCGTGAATCAAATCCTCATCTGTTGCGACATTTGGTGGTTTACTAAGGATACCATCAACCCCTTTTACGGCAAAAACTAATCTTGACACCTGCGGTATATCTCGGCAGATTCTTACCACCAAGTCATCACCAGATAGAATACCGAATTCACCAATATCACAATCTACAACATCACCGAATGTTACGATTACATCCTCAGCAGCAGCAAATCTTGTCGAGATTTCTCCGCTAAAGTTACTACCGGTATTCTTAGCCCACTGGTGGGGAGGCAGTGATCTAGTTGAAATGCCCCTTTTCGTGAAGGCGTCACAAACTATCGAGTTCAATGTAAGCATATCTTTACGAACTAGACTAACAGCCTGATATTGGTTTTGACAGTCAATTTGGGGGGCGAATTTATGATCTTCAACCATCCCTTCATTCAACCGCCAATACTTGGCTCTTAAATGTCCGAAGGAGCCTGCCCCATGCACGACTATTACCTTCAATCCACAGTTAATAATGCGGTCGATTACTTCAACCAAATTATCGATTGTTTCAAGCATCGGAGTGCATAGTTTTGATTTGTTAGTAATCAGACCACCGCCGAACTTGACTACCACAACCTCGGCCATACACTTGCCAACTATTGCTTACTCAATACTATTGCCACTCACAAGGATTCATGAATAAGGGTATGTACAGTCTTATCATGTCAGACGGTCCATTAGTGGAAGAGTTCATGCGACATCTCCAGGCAAGTTTGGATGAAGCAATGCAAATTGAGGACAAAATTGAGCGTAATGAAAGAATTCTACAGCTAGAGACAGCAATACAGGAAGCAATCATTTTCAAAAATAGATACAATGAATTGCTTAGTCACGGTATTGACCCCTTAGTCTTAGTGAGTCAAAAAGTTGGCCAAGAAGCCCCCCCGCCAGCAACCAAATCTCAAGCACTAACTCTAGGTGTAGCTAATTGTCAAAAATGTGGTTCTGCTCTAGATCCTGAACTAGACTTTTGTCCTTCTTGTGGGGCCAAAAACGAATAGATCACTCTTCTTCCTCGGCTTCCCATCGAGCAACTATTTCAGTAATCACTGGATCATCACCCTCCACCTGGTATAGGTAGTCAGAGGGCATATCCGTGACTAAAAACACCGATTTGCCTGCCCTAAATATTGTGTTACCATCAGCAATTGCTCTTGTTGTATCAACTTCAATGATTGCAGGCCGGTCAATCCTCACGTGACCAGCTTCCATGGCTTTAGCGATAGTTTTGGACAAGTGTACGTGTTGTCGGTCGCCGGCAGTAATACCAAGCTCAAGAATCGTTGCTACTTGATCTGGCTCACACGGCCAAAACAATGCTTCTGGAATATCATCGGTTGGTAGGTCCAGTTCTAGTTCTATAGAATGACCATATGTCGCCCTAATCATCTCCCCCTCGACTTGATATCTACCTTTTTCATCTGAATTGGCAATGGCTTCAAAATGCCATCCTCTCAGCCAGTGGTAGTGTCTTCGTTGATTGGAAATTGCATCGGATAATTCCCTTGTGTTTACCCAGCCATTTATGTCCATATCTACACCGAATTTTTCCGGAGCATGACGTAATACTAGGGCTAGTATTCTACCGAGTGATTGCGATTCACGATCACTCATAATGAATTTGCCTTCCTCGTTACAAACATGACAATTACTGCCTATGAAGAACTTAGTTTCACATCCATTGTCTCTACATTGTCTTAGCATGATTCTACGCGGAGAGACTATGTTATTAGTATCTATGCAAAACTCCCCCAATCAAATAAACTATGTAGTTGGGTTACATTCAACCGCTTTACTCAAATGCTACGTACCACTGGGATAGGCATGGTTGATGTTGCCATAGTCGGTGCTGGCCAAACCAAATATGGCAATCATCAACTCGGTATGAAAGGTATGTGGGCAGAAGCAGCTCGCAGTGCTTACGACAGCGTAGACAAAGATTTCCAACCAAGTCAGATAGATGAAGCGTTTATTGGCAGTGTCGCCTTTGGTGGTGGCCAGTTAGGCAACACAGCAGCATTACTGACTGAGCACTCCGGAATGCAAGGTAAGCCTGTGCGAAGAGTAGAAAATGCCTGCGCATCGTCTGGATTTGCGCTAAGAGACGCATGGATGGCAATTAAGAGTGGTCAAGCGGATGTCGTTATCGCTGGTGGAATAGAAAAAATGAACGATTTGACCCCCGAACGGAAACGGTTTTGGCTTGGGGTATCAGGTGATACTGAATGGGAGAGACTGGCAGGACTTACCTTTCCAGGAACCTATGCATTAATGGCGCGTCGGTATTTTCATGAGTTCGAATCAAGCCACGACGATTTAGTACACATCAGTGTCAAAAATCACTACCACGGACTTGATAATACAGTAGCACACATTCGGAAGGATGTAACATTTGACAAAGCCAAGAACGGATTTATGGTAGCAGACCCACTCACGTTGTACGACTGTTGTCCAACGTCAGACGGAGCTTCTTGTGTCATACTTGCTGCTGACCATGTCGTCAGACAGTTCACTGAAGATCCTGTATGGATTCACGCCTCTGCAGCCGCATCTGACTATTTAGCCCTACATGACCGACCTTCTATTACTCAATTAGTTGCCACACAATTAGCTGCTAAAAGGGCCTATTCGATGGCTAACCTGACTCCCAGCAATATCGATTTAGCCGAGGTACATGATTGTTTTACTATCGCAGAATTGCTGGCCACCGAAGATCTAGGGTTTGCCAAGCGCGGTGAAGGAGGGCTGTTTGCAAGAGAATCGCGAGGTCGTAGAAATGACGGTGAAACCTGCATTAACCCAAGCGGCGGATTGAAATCAAAAGGTCATCCGCTTGGAGCAACCGGAACTGGCCAAACAGTAGAGATTTTCAAGCAGCTTCGCTCGGAAGTTGAGCCCAGCAGACAGGTAAGGGATGCTAGTACAGCCCTTAGCCACAATGTTGGAGGATCGGGTGCAACCTGCGCTGTTCACTTATATGGCAGGGATGCAAAATGAGTAATTTTGAACCTTGGCAGGGTTATTTAGTAAATAGCACAGGTGATTATCACTACATATGCTCACCTTGGAAATTTGCTGGTGCTTGCGTATTTGGCTTTGATAGCGATTACACCACAATGGCGATTGCGTTAGTAAGGTATCTTACGTCAAATGGCCATCAAATAACCCTATCCGATATTGACGAGAAGGTGTCAAAATCAACTCTGTTGGCGGCAACTGAGGTTACGCCTGATGGGTCAAAACTCAATTTACTATGCAATACAGACGCATCACTGACTATTGCCTCTGGCAAGCAACCAAACCCAGATTCGCCAATTGATGTCATGCGAGAGTTGGATGCTGACATCTATAATGATATATCCACGGCATGGCTAGAGGAATTAAACGAAAGAAATATCTCTCAAGGGGCGTATATTTCAGGGCAACAATACGGTGAGAGTTTAGAAGCGAGATTATCACTAGTTGCTCAAGATCACGGCAGTTTGATTTGGCCTCAGAGACAATTGGATGCCGCAGGAAACAAAATAGATCAGATCTACAAGAAGATTGAGCCAGCGGGAGTAATCACTTCATGGACTAAATTAAGCGCAGCCGGTGCCCCATCTGAATTCGCCTTAAGAGCGCCAATATTGGGGGGTATCTCAACTGTGATGATACAGACCACAGACGGTCCAAATGGAGTTTTTTTGTTAGTCGATGATGGCTCAGTTGAACCAATCATTGGCAAATCGGTGGAATTGGTCGTTAGAAGGCTATATGCTCAAGAGGGCGTTATGCGCTACGGACTAAAAGCGCTGTTAGCTGGTTGATTTTGATAATCAAAGGATTGATACAAAGGGGCAAGGTTGGTAACACTATGGCGGGTTTTGGCGGAATGCGGAAAGGCCGGCGTGAAGCCGCAGACAATTTATCATTTACCGATGGTGGCGACTGCCCCCGCTGTGGTGGGGATGCGGAGTCCTCAACGATGACCGGTTACTTGCGCTGTGTTTCGTGTTCTCACGAATGGCCTGATCCGAATTATACCGAAGACTCCGCTGAAGAAGAGATACCAACCTATCACCGTGATGCTGAACTGATTGAACAATTCAAGAGTGAAGTAGCATCAGGTAGCCTAGCTAATGTTCTCGGTGTAAATAAGAATCTATCAGAGCAACAGGAAGCTTCCCTCGCTAGATTAGAAGATAAGTGGATGAGCGGTATGCAAGGACGTTTTAACACTGCAACAGAAGAACGGAAACCGCTTATGATTATGTTTGATGATGATGATAATATAGTCTCTACTGAAGTTGCTTCATTGACCATCGTCTCAAACGGATTTGATGGAGGAGAAGAAATACGCTTGGAGTATCCGGGTAAGGGGACAGAATTCTATTCATATAATGTCAATGATGGTATGGGTTGGCGAAGAGGCGCTACGGCTGAAGAAACCGCCCGTTCAATCGCTAACGTCATTAATAACAAATCCAATTTGGTATTTGCCAACGCAGACGGTAACAAAGTTTCGTTTGAACTTAGGAGTGACGACCTGCGTCCGGAATCGTTGGTATTATTCGTTGACGACCCCGGTGGTACGGACATTATTGCTGAAAAAAATGGCGTGGTATTGGACGCACGGAACGCTAGCGATTTTGATGATTATCGCAGAGTTGTTGAAATGGTGTTGGAGGATGGCATAATTTCACCAAGCGAAGATCAACTGCTCTGGTCACTAAGGCAAGAGTTGGGAATCGATGACGCATATCACGTACAAATGGTTCTGAGCATCTATGGCGATAATACCTTGAAAGAGTGCACTAGCTGTTCTGCCATGGCTGAATTATATGTCGAGTATGGAAGTTGGTATTGTCACTCATGTGAACAGTGGTGCTAACTTACTAATACACCTTGATTATTGCGTTCTATAGATTTTTATTGAAGCCGATTTAGGGAGAAATTTAGTCACACAACATAGGGATTATTCATAAGGTAAGTCGCAATGGGTGATTTAGGCGAGTCTTATGGCTGGAGATGTATTGTATATTGGAATTGATTTGGGAACTTTTCGCTCTGTGATGGTTTCCTCGGATAGTCACGAAGAAGAGGAACTAACAGTTATTGGAACACCCAAGGACCCAATTGCTAGAAACTTCCTAAAAAGAGACGTTTTGTTTGGAGAAGAAGCCCTAAAAAACCGGCTCGCATTGAATCTCTTTAGGCCTTTGGAGCACGGAGTTATCAAAGACACCGCAGAAGATCGCGATTTCATTGCCCACTTTATCACGCACCTAATTTCGCTCTCCGATCCGGAGGACTATGATAGAGTAGTTGCCGTTATTGGTGCTCCAGCTGAAGCAAGCTACGTCGACAAAACTGCAATTTTTGACGCAGCTGCAGGTACAGTCAATGCTGCTATGATCATCTCAGAACCATTTGCTGTCGCCTACGCCTTAGACATGATTGAGCACACACTAGTTATCGATATCGGAGCTGGTACTACTGACCTCTGTCGTGTTTACGGTACGATACCCAGTCCTGAGGACCAAATGCACACCGAGTACGCCGGTGATTACATCGACAAGAAAATTATCGAAGAGGTTCAATCAAAGTATAGCGGTGCTCAAATTACCAAAGACATGGCACGCCGCTGGAAAGAGCAGCATTCATTTGTCGGTACTTCAACTCCTGACTCACCAGTCATGGTTGACTTTTCTATCGAGGGTAAAGCAATGACGTTAGATATTACAGATTGCATCCAAACTGCTTGTGAATCTATTGTTGACCCAATTGTTGAAAACGTCAAGACGCTAATCGCCGGCTCAAATCCAGAATATCACGATCAATTCCGCCGAAATATGATTCTAGCCGGTGGGGGTTCGGGAATCGCTGGTTTGGGTGCAATGATTGAACGCCGGTTGAGTGACTTGGGCGATGTCAACGTTCACGTCGTTGACGACCCAGTAAGATTAGGCGCTATGGGCGGTCTTAGACTGGCAATGGAAGTGCCTGAAGAGATGTGGAAGAATCTGACTCTTGCATCCCGCTGATTTTATTGTTCCTCAGTTAGGCCATATTTGGCAGCAAGTTGCGGGTCGATGAGTGGAGACTGGCAGTGAGGGCACCTGTCGCTTGCACTGAGCATAGATGGTCGAATTGCTAACACGGCCATACAACTTGGGCATGCAGCCAGCATCTCTCCTTGCTCAAGTTGAAAATCCATGTTGTCTTCAGTATTGAAATAACCTGATTTATACATAGTGTTGAAATGGTACATAAATCGTCTAAATGATCCTAATGTTGCCCAACCGGTAAGGAATAGGAATAGTAAACCGCCAACATTCCCTGATACGACGAAAATAAGAGAATCTAACGCATTCAAGGCGAAGAATAACCCAGCAATCATGATCATTATTGCTGCCGGCCAATAAGCCCACTCGGCTCGTTTACGGTAGGATGTCCAAGTAAAGAATGCTACTAGGGTGACGATTCCAAGAACTAAACTCGAGATTTCTGGAGATATTAATCTCGCAATAGCCCAAAATAGGTACATGACAATTAATCCATCAATGAGTACAATAAATGAAGTACCACGATGGATTCTGTCAAATAGAGAAGTATTTGCTAACAGACTATTTGTGGCCATTCCAGCGACAACAATTTGGTCACCGCGGTCTGGCTGCATATTAACCCCAATGTGCCATTAATATTGAATCATTGCACAGAAATTTATACAGGATTTGAACGAAGCAATCAAATCGGCTTAGCAATTGCCTACGCCATGGCGATGCGAGACACGGATGTAGAACTTCGTGGCGATAGTCTTGCTGGTAAAAAAATACTGCTTGGAGTTAGTGGCGGTATTGCAGCTGTTGATACAGTTCGGTTGGCTAGAGAGTTACGACGCCAAGGCGCCCTAGTCAGCGTTATGATGACACATTCTGCTCAGAAGATAATAACTCCTTTAGCAGTAGAGTGGGCTACTCAAACCGAAGTTATTACCCACTGGGAGAGTGACTTATCAGCACTTGATGAGGTTGATGGCATTCTAATTGCTCCAGCGACGAGAGACCTGCTCGCTAGTTACCTTCACGGTTTGCAACACGGTCCGATACTAATGTCATTGAGTGCCGCCAGAACACGTAACTGCCCGGTAATGATGATTCCAAGCATGCATGCTGATTTAGCGGATGACCCAGTCACATCAGAGCTGGTCGAAGCAGTTGAAAATCTAGGGATAGCAGTTCACTGGGGCGAAGAGCAAGAAGGCAAGAGAAAAACCCCACCACATGATGAAATTGTAGCAAGGTTCGCACACTATGTTAACTCGCATAGCAGCAATGGTAAATCAATCGTGATAACCTTGGGTGCAACCCGCTCACCAATCGACGACGTGAGGTTTGTCCAAAATACCAGCACCGGTAAAACCGGTTACCAGATTGCTGACTACCTGTACCGCCTTGGCCACGACGTAACTTGTGTTGCAGGCATAACAAATCATCCAAGGCCAGCTTGGTTACCATTAGTGATAGATGCAGATAATCCTAACGAAATGCTGCGTGAACTGATAGCATTAACTAATGATGACATCGATGTCTGGATCCACTCAGCGGCAGTGCTCGACTATGTTGTTGAAACACCTGCTGAGGGCAAGCTAGCCAGTCAGCAAGGCCCACTTAACGTCAATTTAATCGAAAGCCCGAAACATATTCTAGCATTGAAAGAGCGTTGTCGAGGTGCAGTTCGTATCGGATTTAAGTTAGAAACCGGAGTAAAACAAAAAGAGTTGGTGCGCAGAGCAGTCGCTCAACTAGAGCATGCTGATATGACTGCCGTGATTGCTAATCGTCTCGAAGACATTACTGACAAATCTAAGCCAAGAGCGTACTTAGTTGACCAATCAGGTGCTGACTTTACTCTTGAGACAATTCAAGATGTATGTATTGCAATAGCCACGGTAGTTGAGAGAGGAACTGTGTGATAACATGCGGCGATTCGCGATTATCGGCCATCGTGCTATGTCATCTGGAAAATTACCCTTGAATGATTTAGCTAGCGGCGCCGGTCGGATGGATGTCATGGTCAGAGCATTGATGGCAGCACTGATGACCAGCCACGGATTTAGAAAAGACACTGAAATAATCTTGCATTTATGTGGTGGGCCTGGACCAAAAAGACGATTGAAGATTGTCGGTGCTGAGGTTCAAGGAATACATGCTGAGGAGCGATCAGTCGCCGGTCAGATAGCGAAGGTCATCCGTGAACCGTTACCTCCTATCGGCATATGGGTCGAACGTTCTCCGGGAATATATGACAGTGGCGGTGACATCGATAATACCATATTAGAATGGAATGATGTGAACATAATTGCTTTGGATGCTGATGCTCAACGACTGTGGCAGTCAGATAGCATAATTCCAATCAACAGCCAGCCAAGCTCAAACAGCAGCAAGACTGAGGATGGAACTCTAAGTAATGAGTTAGATATCGGATTTATCCTTAGCGATGACCAGAAATTAGACATTCCATTAGACAAGAGAATTAGTCAGCGTTCGCTCGGCAACCAATGGTTGCAGGGACACATGGCTATAGGGATATGTCACTTCTTGATAGATGAAGGTGTGTCGCTAAACATTTAGCCAAATCGGATAGTTACTCTCTCCCGACTCTAAGCACCAAGTTAGCAAGCGGTCATCAATCGCCAGTGGGTGAGTCTGCGGCCAGGTTGGCAGGCATGAAATGCTGGATTCGCCAATCATTACCGTATCGCAATCGCTTTTTTCGACTGGAGTATGGTCGATACTAGCGGCACCAATAGTAAACGTTGCAGCTGACTCAGCACCAACACCTTCGCTAAATGATATCGCATCTCTATACCAGCGCATTCCAAGTCTAGTAGTCTGAAATCTACCATTCCAATCTGGTGGTGTGTTAATATTGAGCATCAGTTCGCCATGTTTGAACGCTGTCCTTAGGGCATCAATTGGGTCGTCCTGCCAAGCAGGTGCTTCCTCAATCGTGGGCCATCGAGTAATATGGGACCGAGCGAGGTTGACGGTTGGTCTTCTGATATTCTCTGGTTCTAGGGGTAACACTGCAAGTGCTCTCTCGATTACCTCGACTGTAGCATTGACTGCGTTCTCCATACCAACCTCATCAAACGAAGTAAGCGAAGATGCAATCGCTGGCATGCCATACAAACCAGCCTCTCGGGCAGCACCCATGGTTCCACTGTGGTACGAATCTTGAGACATATTGGGTCCCAGATTAACCCCAGACACTACCATCCTAGGAACGACATCGGGAAGTATCTGCTGAAGTCCTTTGTCTAGCGCCACAATCATTGTATCACATGGCGTTCCATCTAATTCGATGAGATGTAGGTTAGCATCATTAACTGCCCACTGTGACTTGAGATCGTTACGAAATCGCCAGTTTAGCGGAGTCATCAAATTTATTCGCATTCCGGTTGCTGATTGATTGTTACTAGGGGCGAATACTACGACTTTGTGCCCGCGTTGGTTTAACGCTTCAACAAGCAGTCGCATACCTATGGCTTGTATCCCATCATCGTTAGTAAGTAATAACCAACCTAGGTTTCTATCATCATCCATAACGCTTCCTCATCGCTAGTGGGAAACTTCACTCGTTTCATTGTTCGTATATTCCTCAGAACTACTAACAACGACCAAAATGATGCCGATAATTAGGATTGGCCCACCTAACCAAGTCCAAAATCCCGGTAAACCAGTATCAAATAAGACGTGACCTATGATTGACCCAATGATTGGTTCGAGCGTTACACTTGTCGAAACAACTAACGGTGGCATGTACCTCAAGCATGTGTTGATTCCGGTATGTCCAAGTAGCCCGGCAATAAGTGCCAAGGCCAAGAACCAACCAAAATAAGAAATTTTTAACCAACCGAATACCCCAAACTCGTCAAAATTTGATTCTAATATGTAAGAGGCGGGAATTAATAGAATGGCACCAATCAACGTTACCGGAAATGCATAAAGAAATATCGGCATCCATTTTCTCAAAATGCGCCCACTAACGATGTAACCAACTACGAAAACTGCACCAAGGAAGGCCAGAAAATCTCCCCAAATAGTGACCGTTCTGTCTCCCTGCTGATCACCATAATCTACCAGAGCTAAGGCTGCTCCAGTAAAGCCAACGCACGCACCGATTATCTCTAATTTCGAAGGACTGCGATAATTCTTCACGAGTTTGGCTACTAAACCCATTCCAACTACAATGATTAGTGGATGTGCCGTTACAAACAACAGAGAATGGGTGAGCGATGTTTGATCGAGACTTGCCACCCATGCTCCAAAATGGAGAGCAAGGAAAATACCACCTCCAAGCAGCCATAGCAGAGTGTGCTTTTCAGTGAACTTATTTTTTATTTCAGGTCCGTTACTGAACCATTGAACAATCGCCATAGGGGCTAGAACTAACGCCGTAAGTTGCAGGCGCCATGAAGCGCGCAGTAATGGCGGGACGTCATCCACCTGCTGAAATATAGCACCAGCACTTGAAACACCAAATACGGCTCCAACTAACAATAACCACACCCAATTAGGGGTGTTGCGGATTGTGCTCATTATGCTCACACTCAGCTTATCTCTGCATCTAGTATGGCATCCTCTGGCCCCGAACCAATAACTCCAGCACGCTTGAATAACCAATAAATCAAGGCGCCTATCGATACATTGAGTAGAATAAACCCGAGCAGTCTACCGATATACCACGAGGTGGCAAATGGGTCAGGAACTAACGTATCGAGGAATGACAGTATGCTTGATTCCGTACCAAAGAACGCTTCACCAGTTAGTAATCCAGCAGCAACCATGAAAGTGCTCAGTAGTATCAGTGCTCGTTGTTTTTCTGCCTCATTGGAGCCATGTTCTTCCTTGATTTTATCTATTCGCGGCTTCAATTTGGTGTCTTCCCATCGATCTCTTGCATAACCGCCAATCAGCATTGGTAGCGTATATGGTACGGTTAGGTACATACCAAGGCCAAACGAGGTCCCCATGCCAGTAGCCCATTCGACAAACATTCCCAGCAAAAAGCCCAAAAATAGGAGCCACAAGTCACCCTCTTTCTCGGCGAATATTACCGAAAAAGTTGCAAACGCGTTAGCTTGCGGGGCGAGTAATTCAATGGTTCCATCGGCCAGTTGCACAGAGAGAAAAATCGCTACTCCAGCACCGATTATCGCTCCAGGCACAACACCCATGATGTTACCTTTGGAGATATGATATGGTCGGTTTCCGATGTACAAGCTGTTTTTGTAATCACCTATTACGGTTCCAGACATAGATATCGCAGAGCCAAATACAGTGGTACCAACCAATCCTAACAAGATAGCATCTTGGGTATCTAGATTTAGGAGATTTTGTGCATTTAGGAACACTCCTAAGAGCATTAACAGAACGATAAAGGAAGTACCTGAAACCGGCTCTATTCCAGTTTCACCCATTACTCTTACTGCTATGGCTCCCAATAGGAAAGTTGTCATGATGAGAACCGTAGCGAAGATAAGCGAAGCAAGTATTGAAAATCCGCCCAGTGTGAAAATGACAATCATTGAGAAGAAAGTCAAAACCATAAAAATTGGTATATGTTTTAACGGCCATTCATACCATCCCTTACCTTCCATATACTCTTGACTGCCCTCACCTTTCAAAGCGCCGCCGATATCACTGAATATGTTAAGGAAGGTTTTGTACATCTTAGCAAGTCCAAACATACCGCCGCCAACGATTGCTCCGATAGCAATGGTCCTTACCGCTTTGCTGAACGCTAACATTTGCAGCGGCGCGCCAGATTCTCCAGCGTATTGTTGAATGGGGATATTTGATTGAGAAATCGCGTCGTAAATTGGGAAGTTGAACCAAACGACTAGTGGAACCAAGAAGAACCAACCGACAATGGTACCGAGGTTGACTAAGAATGCCACTCTGGTTTTCATAAACCAACCAATAGCAAACATCGATGGTGTTAGGTAGACTCCAATGTATGTGTAAGCAAAGGGATTCCACGCAGTATCAGGACTCCATTGCGTATAATTCAGCGAAACACCGCCATCTGTACCTGATGGTTGGTGAATCGTTCCTTTGGAGTAAATAGTTGCTAAGCCTAGATCGCCCACACTAGCAGTTTGGGCAATCCAGTCAAACAGTGCGAGTTTCTTATCACCAAGCCAAATGAGGGGATATTCTACCAAAAACAGACCAACCATGGTCAGGCCAGTCCACACACCGATTGTCTTCAATGACTCGCGAGCGTGTTCAACTGCACCGGTGTTCACGTCAGAGGCAATATCAAGCATCTTCAGAGTGGCTTCAAACCCGGGTAATGGTAACGGATCTTCGACCAGCCAAACCCGACGAAATATGATGAAGTACATTACTCCTAAAAACCCTGCAAACATGCTTGCAACGATACCAATGAATGCCAGATTAGTTGCGTCCCCCGGCGCCAGTTCGATCAGCGGACCGCTGGCTAATTCATAACGAGCATCACTCGCAAGGAGAAAAATTGCTGGGAAAGTGAAGATGAATCCGGTAGAAGCGTGAGTAGCACCAGTGGTTGCAGAGGTTGCGATGTTAACCTCAGAAGGTGACCACTTTAGTGCCATTCCGAGCAAATAAGCAATGTACCATGCAGCAGATATCGCTAAACCTAATTTTAGACCAATGTAGGCCGTTACTCCCGAAAATACCGCCCCAATTGCGATTCCGTAAAGCACCTTTGGAGTGCTCCAGTGAGATACTTCAAAAGATTCTTCAAGATTCTTTTCCTCTAAATATTGTTCCAGTACACCGGTGTTTAGATTGTTGTACATCTCATCGTCTAACCAGGTTAGTTTGCCCTCTTCGATGGCTTTGAGACCCTCCGGGGTAACTGGCTGTCGATATGCAGACTTCTGTACGCCCACTAATTACTCCCCCGGTTGTGCTCCCGCACAATTACTTGTGAGCGCGTCCACTTGAATACTATTGCGCTCGATGACTCAAGAAAGTGTGTTGTTAAACATCATTTCTTTGTGACGATTTCTTGATTTGTTTTACTGGTAAGCCTGCCCAAACTTCACCGGCTGGAATATTCTTCCATTTACCGACCAATCCGTTGGTGGCAATCACTGCACCTTCACCAATCCGCACTCCCGGCTGGATAGTAGTCCCTGCACCGATTAGACAGCCTTTCTCAAGATGAACCCTAGCAAGCACTAGTTGGCCCTTTTCGACTAAGTGTCCATTAATTACCGACCGGCCACCAATCACTACATTATCGCCAATAGTAACAGCTGATGGGTCGTTGAGATTGATTGTGTTTATCTGCACTTTTTTGCCAATTTTTGCCCCGGCAAGACGGTAGTATGCATTGCATATCGGTGATGGAATCGTATGCACTAAAACAGGGTGAGTACACCTGTGTAGGTGAGCACATATTGCCCATCTTACTGTGTTCCATGATTCCAAGTTATCGACAATCTTGTCTTCTGGAATCCTCACGTGAATTACTCTTTGTGACATTCCTGAAAAAAATAGGAGAGACAGGATGTAAACCATAAAACAAACACCAATAGTTAAGCCATAAACAACGTAATTCAACCCTTGTGAATCTGTTAGTGCCAGGTCAGTTATCAAGTCAAATACGGCAAGCGCTGGGGCAACCGGCAAGCCCCAGAGCACTATAGTGTAAACTAGTAATATGCCAGAGCCAACTGTCTGTACTAAAGCAAAATTTTTCACTACGTCACCTCGTAATTAGTCTTCAGAACTCAAAAATTGTGCATCATAGTCATCTGCCATTTTCATGCCCTTCTCAAGGTCTACCTTGGCACACAAGTATGAACCAGTAATTATCACAACCACTATTGTCATAATCGCCATTCGATCGTCAAAGTATCCAGCTGCAGCTGCATAGAGGAACGGGCCAACCATTGCCGCTGCCTTGCCAATAAAACCAAAGAATCCGAAGAATTCTGTCGTTCTACTCTTTGGAATTAGCATTGTGAACATTGACCTAGCTTGAGCACCTGCCGCACCCATTACACAACCAACAAAGAATCCGAGTATAATCCATTGAAGCGAAACGGTGATTCCTAGTGGCGCCCAAACCTTGTCTCTCATGGTTTCTGGCCACCAGTCCATGTAACCGCCCTGGTCAAGCATAGTAGGATGTCTCTCACCAACTTCTGCACTACCATCCAACGGCCCGCCTTCAAAGTGTATGGAGAATCTATGGTCAGAAGCATTATCAAATGCAGCAACCATCAACGCTGCTTCTGAACTAGTTAGTTTGTAGGTTTCTTTATCCTCTTCTGCAACGTCTTCACTAAACATCGATGCCCCTGCCATCACGACTCCAGATAGTAACAGAATCAGAACTAGTCCAACCCAACCCATGCCTTTTCGCATGATGGTAATCATTGCCACACCGACACCAAGAGTAGCAACTCCGATAACCAGTATGGCGCCAAATCCATCGACCCATTTGAAGCCTCCAGCGGCTGCTTCTTCATCGGTTTCAAATGACATCCATGTTCCAAACGCGTCGCGGAACTCAGCATCGCCTGAGCTATCCGCCGACACCCATCCATCAACACCGCGGTCATACAGTGTTGTCAAAGTATACTCGTCGGTCTCTGAATCATAGTCATACTGGAAATCGTAACGCTCATGATCATCCTCTAATTCTAGTGGTGCAAAACCAACTGCTGCAACCGCAACTAAACAATAGATAGCTAGAGCAAGCATCAAAGCAAATTTAGTTCCAGACCTATCAGCAATCTTACCAAATACAATACTCATAGGCACTGCAACGAAGTTTACCGTCAATAGCAGTGCGATATTCATTGTTGGGTTTATTCTTAATACGGATTCACCGAAAGCCGAAGCCATACCGTTGATGGTATTTACGCCATCATAAAATAGCAAGTAGGCGATAATGAAGAGGAATAATACTGGGAACTCAACACGTATTTGCTTGAGTGTTTTCCACACCTCTACATAGGCAAATTTGGTCGAGCCCCAAACACCTTTGTATTCTATTTCATCTAACACCGGAGGTTCTGGTGTCTTGAAGAACATCAGCGCTCCAAAGCCCCACCACCAAAGTGCTGAGGTTGAAAATATAACTGCTAACTGGAAGTTAGTGTCCCAGGGCGTGGCAAGTAAAACCACTAAGTGGAATAATAGGATAATTGAGCCGCCC
Organism: Euryarchaeota archaeon UBA229; assembly: GCA_002505355.1. Classification (GTDB taxonomy): domain Archaea; phylum Thermoplasmatota; class Poseidoniia; order Poseidoniales; family Poseidoniaceae; genus MGIIa-L1. The sequence goes on from DAUW01000128.1 coordinate 31,596, forward strand.
AAAAAACCGTAGGCATAACCCCAAGATGAGACATGATCCATTGCCTTCTTTGGTGCCAAATAAGGCATGAATGCATAATAAATTGTGTTACCACCAGAAAAACCAATTGAGCCAATTACGAACATGAATGCGAGTACCATGTAACCTTGTGACCCGAAATATGGCGCCGCACCCATAGCGGCACAGAATATTATACCAACAACTGTGTACCAAAATAACAACTTTTTCTTGATTGGCATACGGTCAGCAATTACCCCAAGGGCGGGTGCCGTCACGGCAACAACTAGCATAGCTAGTCCGTATATTAAAGCGAAGAAACCAGCACCGCCTTGAGTCCCAGTTGCCTTGTTGTACAGATTTGCCATCAATGCTGGAACGATAACAGTCATGACAGTCAATGCATATGCTTGGTTACCCCAATCATACCAATACCATCCCTTTAGTGCGGTTTTTTCATCGTCACTCATTGCCTCTATCAAATCCTTGGCAGAACTATCTGCGTTAGCAACTGCTCCCTCAGCCATAAACGCCAACGGCTAATCAAGGCTTATGAATTAGTTACCTACAACAAACAGTCTAAGCGACATTTAAGTGGAGACACTGATTTTTCAGTGGTCTCTGATGATTTTATATCTGCCCAAAGCTTCCATCCACATGATTTCCTTGCCAGCTTCAATTGTCATCTCCGGTTCCATTGGTAAAATCATCATACTGTGATCTCGCATGTTCATTGCGTGAACTTCATCGCCATCGATGTGAGTAACCATGGCAGTGCCTTTTTCGATCATGGGGACCTGAATGTTATCAGTTACAGTTCCAACATGGGATATTTTCTTAGCGGAAAAAAGCGATACTAACTCAAGCCGTGCCTTTGCCGAACCATGTTTCCCTGGCTTCGACTTAGAGATGCTTAAAATTTTGTAAGCCTCATCGTCAACAACACAAAATCGGCCTACTTTCAATGTTCTAATTTCCACTCTATCAGTTCCTACCATGGGTCTGCCTCATATTGCTGTTCTAGTGTTGGCTTATGACCATTCCCACTAGATTGACGCATTTGCTTACAAATCTCGGACATCAAATCTTGAACCAGATTGCTGCATGGTGTGACTAGTTATTAGATTTAACAAAGAACTGGCAACATCATCTGGAGAAACTAGATCACCGTTCTCAAAGAATTTGACAAACCTATCAACCATAGGAAAATCAGCCTTCGCTGATGACCTTATGTTTGCTTGCATGTCAGTGTCGACAATTCCCGGAGCTACCGAAATAGCGCTTATACCTCGAGCAGATCCTTCATCAGCGAGGCACCTAGTCCACATATCCAAACCGGCCTTAGAAGTGCAGTATGCCGACCACGATTCAAGTGAATTTATCGCCGCACCGCTCGAGATAGTAGTAACTCTGCATCGCTGAGCATTAACCATAGCAGGATACAATATTTGGGTTAGCAACTGGACGCTTAGTAAATTAACGCTGATGGCTTTATTCCAACTTAATTCTTCAACTGAGAACATGCTCCCGATTGGACCTATAATTCCCGCATTGTGGATGATGCCGTGTATAGCAGGAAACCGATGAATAATTTCCTGTGCCACTTCCCTTACTTGGGTCTGGTTTGCCAAGTCACAGATAATTGACTGTGACTTTGAGTCTAGAGATTTTAATTGATTATCTAAATCTGATAATTCTTGCGAGTCTCTCGCTAAACCAATCACAGTATAGCCCTGCTTAGCGAGTTGTTGGGCGATGGATTTGCCTAACCCTTTAGATGCGCCAGTTACCAAGAAAACCTCTTGCCCTGACATAAAATCACTACTCAGCGTACATTTCAAGAAGCTCTAAGGGTATTATCTGCAGTGATTCTTCATGCGTCGCTTCTAGATTCACTGGACAAGCAACTCCGTTATTAGCCGCATCGAGCCAAGTCCTTGCACAGATGCACCACCGGTCACCGGGCTTGAGGCCGGGGAAATTGAAATGGGGCGCTGGAGTGATCAAATCGTTACCCTTTGAGCGAGCAAATTCGAGGAATTTCTCCGTAACTATCGAACAGACGACATGCATTCCACGGTCGTTACTGTCGGTGTTACAGCAGCCATCACGATACCATCCTGTCAAGGGATCTTTCGAGCATTCTTGCAGTTCTCTGCCTAGGACATTTACACTTGGGTTCATAGCACACCCTCGATTAAAGATTACATTAATACTTGTAGAATCCTTCTCCGGATTTTCTGCCGAGCTTTCCCTCACCAACCATTTGTTGAAGAAGTTCTGCTGGTGCATATTTATCATCATTGAGACCTTCATGAAGGACATTCATAATGTGCAAAACTGTGTCTAAACCGATTAAATCTGTTAAGGCAAGCGGACCGATTGGGTGATTCATCCCCAACTTCATTATTCCGTCGATTGCCTCCGGCTCAGCGACTCCCTCCTGCAGGGTTAAAATGGCTTCATTTAGCATAGGGCACAGAATACGATTTGAGACAAAACCCGGGGAGTCATTACATGATAGCGCAATCTTACCCATTGTTTCGGCGGCTGAAACGACAATTTTGTTGGTCTCATGACTGGTATCTGCTCCATTGATGATTTCGACCAGTTTCATTATCGGAACGGGATTCATAAAATGCATTCCGATTACTTTACCCGGACGCTTTGTTGCCGCAGCAATAGTAGAGATTGAAATCGAGGATGTGTTTGATGCCAAAATACAAGACGGTTTGCAGATTTCATCTAGTTCGGAAAATATTGTCGTTTTCAAATCGAGGATTTCTGGTACCGCCTCGATGACTAAATCAGCATCACTGCAATCACTTCTTTCAATTGACAACGTGATTCTACCGATGGTGGCTTCAGCATCCTCCTGACTCATCCGCTCTTTTGCCACTAGTTTACCTAGTGATTTTTGGATTGTCGCCATACCTTTGTCAACATATTCCTGCTTGATATCCACCATCAAAACGTCATAACCTGCGCTCGCGGCAACTTGAGCAATGCCGTTACCCATTTGCCCCGCTCCAATAACTGCAATTTTCATCATATCTTATCAGTCACAGCCAATAATCGGCGACTATTGAATATGCGCATTACAGCTGGCAAGTTATCAACCGGCGTAGTCAGAACTGGTAGCCCGAGTCGGATTTGA
>DAUW01000008.1:0-6739 GCA_002505355.1 Euryarchaeota archaeon UBA229
ATCATTACTGGACTTCGGTTGCGCTCGCTTAGTCGCTGTATTAATTCTGCTTTTTTACCTGTAGTCGATAGGCCAAGACTGGCTAATTCCTTCTTCAAATCAGCAACCAACATACCACTATAATCAGCATCTTGCATGAGGAACAATAGTCCGTAGCGGTATTAGTTCAATAACTCGGCGGTCGCTTGGTTAGTCAAATCTCGTCGCCAGTCCAACGCTTGCCCACGGAGTGTTCGATATCCAAGTGATCAAGTATCCTAGCCATAATGAAATCAATCAAGTCGTCAATGGTTTTTGGATGATTGTAGAATCCGGGTGAGGCTGGGATAATTATCGAGCCAAATGAGGACAGTTTCGTCATATTCTCGAGATGAATTGTAGCATAGGGAGCTTCTCTTGGAACGAGGATTAATTTTCGTCGCTCTTTCATAGCAACTATCGCTGACCTAGTAACTAGATTATCGCTGATTCCAGCTGCCATTTTTCCGAGGGTTGTACCCGAACATGGACAAACAACAACTGCATCAATCTTTGCAGAACCAGAAGCAGACTTACCCCCGATATTCTTCTCATCGTCGAGTTTAGCACCGGTTTTTTCCGCTAGTTCTTCTTTAGTCATGTTGCATTCATGTTGCAGGGTAATCTCCCCGGCATGGCTGACTACCAGTCTGGTATTTCTGTTGTGATCTTGTAGTATCTCAAGCAATCGCTTGCCATATATTGCACCGGAGGCGCCAGTGATGGCAACAACAATCTCGCCCATGCTTACCCTACAGCATCAGTTACTTTTATTCACTTGTTTTTGGGTTATAGCAGAATGAAGAGATTTATCGAGCGCATCTAGTGCTAATTTAAACTTATTTGGTTCTATAGACCACGCTACTCTAACCCAATTTTTTAAATCATCACTGAACATAGAACCGGGGACAACCAATAAATCATTGGCTTTGCAGTGGTGATCAGCGAAGTGTTCAGAATCTTGATCATATGGTAATTTAAAACATCCAAACACTCCCGCAGGTGGTTCGTTCCAAACTATTCCATGACGTTCTAACACCGCTCTGAGGCCTGGCAAGTTTGCTTCTCGATAGTGCTTAATGGCATCATCAACTAAGGATAAATTTTCCAATGCAGCAACTCCAATTTTCATTGTTGGGCTTGCCATTACGCCAGAAAAAGTCATGAAAATACGACGAGCGATGACTATGGTTGCGGAATCAGCGATAATCCAACCAAACCTAATTGGTCCCATAGAATAGACTTTGGTTAGCGAGTTTATCGATATACAATTTTCGCCGAATGAGTGAATTGAGCGATAGGAATCTGTGTGTCGGTAAGCATCGTTATATGCTTCATCAGCAATTATGATAACACCATTCTTTTGGGCGGTGCTGATAATCCAATCCCGATCATCCAAATCCAAGTCCCAACCACATGGATTTGATATTGGTGTAATCATTATGATTTGTGATTGTTCAATTGCTTTTTGCCATTCTTTACGATCGATTCTCCAATGCCCAAGCGCCTCTTTAGGTGGGGATTTGTTCATTCTGATGACTCGATCAGCGAGAATTAGTGCGGTTTGTGGAATTGGTGCGTAAGTTGGGGACTCCACTGCAACGGTAATTTCACCGTTGACAGAGTCTCTTATCTTGGCAATTGCCGCCAATAAAGATATGTTGATTCCCTGTGTTGCCCCATGAGTTATCAATACATTTTCTACGTCAACCCCCTCTCGGTTAGCGATAATCTCTCGCGGGTCAACGACATCTCCGATGTACGGTTTAGCTAAATCGTATATCTCATTACCTAACAACTCCGATAGATTCCACTCAAACTGCATGCCACTGAACGAGAGGTTGTGTTCTCTAGCCTCCTGTAAGGCTGGTATGTACCACTCTAAGTAATCTATCGGGGCAACTGAATTAGCAAACCCAGCGCGAGTAAATCTTGGCCAATAATTAGTCAAAAGTATCTCTCCAATTTATGTTTATTATGTCGCTTTCTTAATTATGTTGATTGCTAATTCGACCAATGCAAACCGGCATATTGTCTAGCAATGAATCGATGATTTTTTGTCTGGATATATTGAACCCAAGCTTTGCCAAACATGTGGTCACCGCAGTGCCCAAGCCACAACCTGAAAGGTTCTCAACTCGCCCAGCGGGGGTGTTGTAGTTGATGGTGAATCCATGTCTAGATGTCCACCTTAGGAAGGACAACCCAATACTACAAACTTTTTGCTCACCAACCCACACGCCCTGCATGCGTTCATCTCTATAACCAGCGATATCAAGATCTGCTAAGGATTTAATCACCCAACTCTCTATCTTATTGATGATTGCAGAAACTGAGTTTTCTGCAGAAAGGTTCCACTTGAATATAGGATAGCACACAACCTGTCCAGGTCCGTGCCATGTGAGCCCGCCACCGCGATCGACAGGAAAAGTGTCGTATCCTAGTGGTGCAGTAATGCCATCATTTCTTGCTCTTGGTCCGATTGTAACTATTTCTGGATGCTCCAAGATCAACAATGTATCGGGTATTTTGTCATCTATCCGTGATTGTTGAAGTCGTTGCATGAGTTCAACTGCACTCTCGTAATCAACAATCCCTTCGAAACGAACGTTGACACTCCGCTCTCCGGTCATGCTGTGCCTAAGTGTCTTAGTGTCATAGAGTTAATCAAAAATCTAGTTCGGTGGATTTGACATCGGTTCTGCCCGCTTTATACGCGTCAATCGCTGCTTTAGCAATTGCCTTTGGGTCATTGACTACCTGTTTGTCAATTTTATCGCCGTTGAACAACGGATCTCCAACCAATACAGCATCCATCAGAGAGAGATTCTTGTGAGATGAATTTTCATTTTGCTTAACTATTCTTTCCATATCCGCCGTCAGGGCTTGAATGGTTTCCAGCTCATTGGTTTTCCTTTCCAATTCAGTTTCTAAGCTAGAAACTTGTATCCTAGTTTCATTTAGTTGGACCCGTAACATTTCAGATTCAATTCGAGTTGCCCGCATTTCTTTTGCAAGTTCCTCTAGTACCTCTTTTGCAGATGTGCGATTATTCTGTGTTATTTTGCCACCATCCTCGTAAGGTAGACTGGCCGCTACAGTAGTGATGTTGGATTCTCCAGGATAATTTGCTTGCAGGTAATTTGCCGAAATGAAGCCAGATATGTTGAAGCCTAGAGCCATCGCAGCCAAAAGCATAGCATTTTCATTCTGTCCCGGAGTGATGATAAAACCCGACTCTAGGTCGTAAAATGTGTTTATGAAACTCATTATCGTGATTATGGATATTGACGTGCAGAACAGAAATATCAATATTGCTCTACGGTTTTCTCTGGCAGATGGTCTCGATGACTCGACCGGTACCGGCATAGTAATTCTGCCTTCAATTACTCCACGGGGGTCGTTAGCTAACTGCCTGATTAATGGCCTTAGCTCTTCCTCAACACTACGTAAATCTTTCATGTGTGCATATTTTCTGCGCTTTGCTAGTCTAAATCCAGAAAATATGATTATTCCACCTAGTATGTAATAAATCCAAAACCACGGTCCTTCGGGAGAATATGCATGACTAAGTCGGTCGCCAACCTCAAATCCTGTGCTAACCTCTTGGTTCATTAGAAAACCATCGATTTGCTGACTTAGGTCATCAGAAGTGTACGCTTCAAAGGTGCATGTATTCTTGTGTCTTAATCTGTTATCATCACACTTGTCGCTTTCATATTCTATAACGCTGTTAGAATATTCTACAAGCACGCTTGATGATACAATGATAACGCTCAACGTTATGCATTGGGCAAAAAATATCCCAATACTACGCGGATGTGGAGCAATTGTACCGTTGTTGCCATACGGCCCCCAATAAGTAGCGCGTTTCATACTTCGATAGACTAAAATTAGTCCCACCAGCCCAATGAAAATAACAACTCTATTCAGCTCTAGAAGGGGAAAATTTTCATTCATACTGTCTCAAGTAGTAATATGTTTTAGTTCGTATATAAAACACATGCTAAAATCTACCTGATGAGCCAAATCCGCCGCTGCCCCGTTCGGTCGATGACAACTCGCTGTAATCCTTTTCAATAAATCGCACCGCAGGTACTGGTGAAAACAACAACTGAGCAACACGTTCACCTTTTTCCACAACAAACTGATCTCCTTCGCCGATCCAGGTTGCCAAAACCATTAGTTCTCCTCGGTAGTCTGAGTCGATCGTTCCAATACCATTAGGCATTATCATACCTTTCTTGCCGAGTGATGAACGACATCTTATCTGCCCTTCCCAACCTTCAGGTATGGCGATTGCAATACCGGTTTTAATCATCGAACTCATGCGGCGCTTAATAACGGTCCGTTCAAGTGCGAACAAGTCCCATCCGGCAGCGTGAGGAGTGCCTTGCGTCGGTATTTTTGCTTGGTCATCAAGTCTAGCAAATTGAATTTCTAAATCAGTTCTCACATGCATTCTAGTAGGATTCGGTTATTGACGATTACTAAGTATAATGCTACTTACTTAGTTCAGTGGAAACAAAGGAATAAAAGAGTCGGAATTTGGTTGAACTCGGGTGAACCACTATGAGAGCAATATTTCGACAATGTCGCAGCGCTAGAGCATTTTTTCCAAACGTTAAGACCGATTTCAAAACCTACATTTCCATAGGAACATTCGGAGGTAATATTATACACCTCATTGGCGGAGAACAAAATCCAGCGCGATTCAAGATTACGGAGGTGAGTGTATGGTAATTGACCACAATATAAAGAAAAACGAAGAAGTAGAAATAGACCTATCACATGAACACATAGAGCCAATGCTACAAGAGGCTCCAGAGAGATTTGTATTATTCCCAATAGAACATTCTGATATATGGGAAATGTACAAATTACATGCAGCATCATTCTGGACCGCAGAAGAGATTGATTTAGCTGAAGACGCAAAAGATTGGAAAAGCCTCAACGATAATGAGCGACACTTCCTCAAACACGTTCTCGCATTCTTCGCTGCAAGTGATGGCATAGTCAACGAAAATCTAGTGACAAATTTTGCCGATGAAGTACAATGGGCAGAAGCAAGATGCTTTTATGGATTCCAGATTATGATGGAAAATATTCATGCTGAAACATATTCATTACTAATCGACACATACATCAACGATACAGATGAAAAGAACCACTTGTTCAACGCTCTGGAAACTGTACCATCGGTCCGTAAGAAAGGAGCTTGGGCGTTGAAGTGGCTGTCTAGAAAGAAAGGATCCTTTGCCCAAAGACTCGTCGCCTTTGCGGCAGTAGAAGGAATCTTCTTCTCAGGTTCATTTTGCGCAATCTTTTGGCTTAAGAAGCGAGGTCTGATGCCTGGTCTAACTTTTTCGAACGAGCTAATTTCAAGAGACGAAGGTTTGCATTGTGATTTCGCCTGTCTGCTACACAGCAAGTTGATTAGAGGTGCTGGAGAAAATGTCATTCACAGAATCATTGCTGAAGCTGTCGAAATTGAGATTGAGTTCGTTACCAATGCATTACCAGTTGAACTAATTGGCATGAATGCTGGGCTAATGAAGCAATACATTGAATTCGTTGCAGACAGACTACTAGTTTCACTAGGTGCGGCTAAACTATACAATGCTGCCAACCCATTCCCTTGGATGGAAATGATTTCGATGCAAGGTAAAACAAATTTCTTCGAGAAGCGTGTCGGAGAATATCAAAAATCTGGCGTCAAGGATGGTGCATCCCTTGGAAGTGTCCAACAGCGTTTCTCAGTAGACGAAGACTTTTGAACCGTACGCGATGGAGAGGAGATACAGCGAATTTTTAACGAGACTCTGGGGGCCAAGAGATGACAATGCAAGTAGTTAACAGAAAAGGTGAAAGAGAGGACGTTAGATTTGATGCAATACACGAAAAATTATCCAGTTTAACCAATGGCTTAGACACCAATTGGGTTGATGCAGCCAACTTAACTAAACTCACCATAGAGGGTTTGTATGACGGAGTTACAACCAGAGAGCTTGACCAACTTGCCGCTGAAACCGCAGCATCACTCGCCTCCCATCACCCTGACTACAGCAAACTAGCCGCCAGGATTTGCGTCGATGATTTGCACCGCTCAACCAAGGACAGTTTTACTGATGTAATCACCGACCTTAGAGAGTTTATCGACCCAGAATCAGGCGAGCATGCACCGTTAATCTCACAAGAGGTCTACGATATTATAATGGCCAATAAAGACACGCTAAATAACTACATAGACTACAATAGGGATTTTACCTACGATTATTTTGGATTCAAAACGCTAGAGCGTTCTTACCTTTTGAAACTCAATGGCGAAGTTGCTGAAAGACCTCAGCATATGCTAATGAGAGTTGCTGTTGGAATTCACCATCAAGACATCGAAAAGGCTCTAGAGACTTATGACTTGATGAGCCAAGGTTACTTTACTCACGCAACACCAACGCTGTTCAACTCGGGAACCCCGACTCCACAGATGTCTTCCTGCTTCCTCTTAACAATGCAGGACGACTCCCTTGTCGGTATATACGATACGCTGAAACAGTGCGCATTAATTTCTAAGTCTGCTGGAGGAATTGGCCTATCAATTCATCACATTCGCTCTAAAGGGTCCTACATCAAAGGGACAAACGGCGAAAGTAATGGAATAGTTCCAATGCTAAGAGTATTCAATGATACAGCAAGATACGTTGACCAAGGTGGAGGTAAGAGA
>DAUW01000008.1:7020-10283 GCA_002505355.1 Euryarchaeota archaeon UBA229
AGTATTCAATGATACAGCAAGATATGTAGATCAGGGTGGCGGTAAGCGCAAAGGTTCAATCGCTATCTATCTAGAACCGTGGCATCCGGACATTATCCAATTCCTTGACCTGCGTAAAAATCATGGAAAAGAAGAGCTACGAGCAAGGGATTTGTTCTATGCACTTTGGACACCTGATTTGTTCATGGAAAGAGTAGAGCAAAATGGAGACTGGTCTTTCTTCTGTCCAAACGAGTGCCCAGGACTTCAAGATGCGTATGGTGAAGATTTCAAGAAATTGTATGAATCATACGAAGCCCAAGGTCTGGCGAGGGAAACTGTACCAGCAAGAACTGTTTGGGATAAGGTTGTCGAGGCTCAGATTGAAACTGGAACCCCTTACATGCTCTACAAAGACTCAGCGAATATTAAGTCAAACCAGAAAAACTTGGGAACTATCCGTTCATCAAATCTGTGTACCGAGATTATGGAATACACTTCCAAAGATGAGGTTGCTGTGTGTAATTTGGCGTCAATCGCACTTCCCAGATTTGTCGACAATGAGACGAAGCAATTCGACTTCGAAAAATTGTACGATGTAACCTACCACGTTACAGGTAACCTAAATCGAGTTATCGATGTCAATTACTATCCTGTCGAAGAAGCAAGAAATTCAAACATGCGACACCGACCGATTGGTCTTGGAGTTCAAGGTTTGGCTGATACCTTTGCGATGATGGGAATGTACTTTGAATCAGATGCGGCAAAAGCCTTGAACAAAGAGATTTTTGAGACAATATATTTTGCCGCTTGCACAGCTTCCAAAGATGCAGCAATCGTTAACGGACCTTACTCAACATTTGAAGGCTCACCAGCAAGTCAAGGTTTGCTGCAATTTGATTTGTGGGGAATGAATGAGCACAGCGGCAGATGGGATTGGGACTCTCTCAAAACAGAAATCGTCGAACACGGAATGAGAAACTCTCTGCTGTTAGCGCCCATGCCAACAGCCAGCACATCGCAAATACTTGGCAACAATGAGTGCTTCGAAGCGTTCACCTCAAACCTCTACGTTAGGAGAACATTGTCTGGAGAGTTTGTCGTTACAAATAAACATCTCATTAACGATTTAATTAAATTGGATCTTTGGTCTCTTGAGATGAAAGATGAGATACTGCGACACAAGGGTTCAATTCAAGCGATTGCGGCAATACCAGACCACATTAAACAACTCTACAAAACAACCTGGGAAATTAAGCAAAAGAACGTCATAGACATGGCTGCTGATAGAGGTGCTTACATTGACCAAAGTCAATCTATGAACATACACATGATAGATGCAAACGCCGCCAAAGTTTCTTCAATGCACTTCTACGGCTGGAGAAAAGGTCTCAAAACAGGAATGTATTATTTGCGAACTAAGGCTGCAGCAGACGCAATTCAATTTACGGTAGAGCAGAAGAAAGCAGAAGATCAAACAGTCTCAGGACTTGCAGATAGAGCTGAGATTACTAGCATGGAAGCCATCGCATGCAGTTTAGACAGCCCAGATGACTGCTTAAGTTGTGGTTCCTAATTAGACTGTAGATTGTTTTCCACACTGTGGGCATGAAATTCTGCCTGAATAATCCTTAGGAACAAGTAATGGGTGACCACAGTGTGTACAATTGATCTGTTTTTTCTCAGTGTTGCCCTTATTCAGTAGTCTCTCAATAAAAGGCGGCCAACCCTCTTTTAGTTCATCATCAGTAAGTAGCAATGGTATTGCAGCAACAAATATACCAAGCAGAGTACACATCATCGAAAACGGAATCATCATCCCTCCATCGGACAATGACACAGAGACTGGGTTTAGCGTTTGGCCGCTGAAAATTATGCTTAGGCTTCCTGATACAATGAATGTAACTATCGTTGTATATATCCCATTACGATAGCCTTGGGTCAGTAATATTCCACTAAAGATAAATGAACAGGCAACAATAAATGCTACAGGGGCCAACAGCCAGCCCAAGTTTCCATCGCCAAATGCTGCAAATCCTAAAGCCCAGAACATTCTGAATATCCCATAGAGAATAATCACAGTTCCAACAGTTGAGGTGGAGTTGTTACTGGCACCAATTACAATGCCTTGTGAATTAATTTTACCGTATACAATTTGCGGCGATATTGGCATTAAACCAGGCATATTACCCACAGTGGTGCCAAATGTTGTTGGTTCTGCCTCGCTTGAGGCTTCATCATATTCCATCAAGCGAATAATAACTTCATTCTTTGTTCCGGATACCTTCAGACCCCTATCCTTACAGATTGTCTTCAATTCTAACAGGGTCATTTGATCGTATGACATAAACCAACTCCGGCGGAAGTAGATATATACCTATGGCCGACAACTGGAGGATTATGTGGTATGTATTGCGTGGCCTAATGTTGCTAGGACGGCTTCGTGAGTCATTTCGGTCATGGTCGGATGGGCGTGGATTGTGGCAGCAATATCTTCTAGCAGCGCACCCATCTCTAGGGCTAGAGTCCATTCTCCGACTAGCTCGCTGATATGCGTACCTACACCTTGTATGCCAAGGATTCGATGGTCGTCTTCTCGTGCACAGACTCGAACAAAGCCGCCGGTTTTTTCTGCTTCCTGAGTAAGCGATCGACCATTTGCAGCAAGAGGAAATTTACCGATAATTACTGGATGGCCAGCCTCTTTGGCTTGCTCAGGTGATAAGCCAACACTAACAATTTCAGGTTCGGTAAACACAATTGCGGGAACAGCAACTGGGTCGTACTCCCGCTTTTTGCCGGCGATTATTTCTGCAACCATTTCGCCCTGGAATGATGCGACGTGGGCTAACATTTCACCGGAGTTACATACGTCACCAATGGCGTAAACCCCTCTCATGTTGGTCTCACATCTACTGTTTACTTTGACAAAGCCGCGTTCGTCAACCGCTACACCGGTAGGCTCCAAACCCTCGCTGTTGGGTTTTCTGCCAACAGTGACGAGTATTTTATCGACTATAAGTTCCTCAGGATTAGTGCCATCTTTGGCATTTTTATCGAGGTAGAAAAGTTTCGTTCTACCATCTTTGGTTGGCTCTGAACCTTTAGCGAAAACTCCGGTATGAACCTTAATTTTGTTTTTCTTGACGAATAATTCCAGTGGTCTGCGGAGTTCTTTATCAAAAATTGGTAGTATTGAATCCATCGCTTCAACAATTGTAACTTCTGAGCCGAGCATGCGATAGGTTATCCCTAACTCGAGCCCAATATAACCACCACCAACT
>DAUW01000116.1 GCA_002505355.1 Euryarchaeota archaeon UBA229
TTACGTTTTTCGACTATTTTCCGAATTATTATTGCCATATAAGACCCAAATAACTCCAATTACAATGAAACTGAAAAATAGCAAAGGCATAACATTTGCCTCATTTATTACCTCGATATCACGGTAAGCAAACTCAACAACGCCAATAGTAGTCGGATCGTTGTTTTGTTGAATACTTTCATCTGTTGCCTCATGAATAAGTACTAAACTAAATTTCCCTGAGTGCGAAAAATTGACTGAGAAATCATCAGAACAGCTGGTTGCCGCTGAATCAAGGAAGCCAATATTACTAATTGAGTTATTATTGATGTGGCAAGTCGAAGTCGCAATAACAACTCTATCGCGATGATCCTCTCCGGGGTTGAAGTATTCTTCTGGTACAGGCAAGCCGTGTGTCATTAGAATGAAAGTTAATTGCGTTTGATAGGGCACATCAATTAATGAAATATCCTTTACCACTGCAATATAATTGTTATCTTGTTTACTAATCTTGAAAGATAGTTGGCTGGTTTCTTGCCGGTTTGTTTCTTCCTTCAATATGTCTTTTTGAACGTCGGGCCAAGATTGGGGGCCAATTCTCAGCGCTCCGCTCTCTACTACGAAGGTGGGTGTTGAGCCAATGTCTGGGTTAATCAAGCGCATTCGGTCTATTCGCTGTTGTGCAGCAGCTGGTTGAAATGCATCTTCCCCGTCTGTTGGATGATACGTTACGATAGATATTCTAGAACCGTGAGCATCAGCCACTTGCTGCAAAAATGGGTCTATCTCTGCGCAACTAGTACACCATGTTGCACTTAGTTCTTCAACCAGTAATGTTCTACCACCGGTAACAGTAATATCATCACGCCATTCCTTTGAATAGTCTTGCACCTGCGCAGTAGATTTGGGTATTCCAACGTTCAATGATAATGTTGACACTACTATCAGAACACAAATCTGACTGATTAGTCTAGACTCATCTCCCTCCATCAACTCAACCAAAAACTCCACCTCTTTGATTATATGTCTTTTAGTGGCTAACTTCATTTGTATGATATTAGCGGCTTAGTATGGGGGCACACTGTGGCAGACCACTGGATAGAGAATCACAAACGAGATTCATGGCGTCGTCAAGCCAAATCCAGTGGTTACCGAGCTCGTTCCGCATTCAAACTGCTGCAGATACAAGAAAAATTCAAACTTATCAGAGATAATGATGTCGTGCTCGACGTAGGTTGTCACCCGGGTGGATGGGCTCAAGTAGCGGTTGAGTTAGTCGGTGATGATGGTGTTGTTATTGGTGTTGATTTGGAGCCCTGTCAGCCAGTTGAGGGTGCCATTTTACTAGTGGGAGATATCACTGAGTCGGTCACGCAAGACAGGGTTCTAAGTGAACTAGATGGACGTGACATAAACACCATTGTATCGGATATTTCGCCCGATATTACTGGGAATTGGGATATCGACCAGGCTGTAGCGATGACTCTTGTTGCTGATGTTTTAGATTTTTCATTAGACTTGCTGTGTAAGGGAGGTTCGTTCACAACCAAGATTTTTCAGGGTGTCGGAATTGAAGAGTTAATTACGGCTATCAAGCCGTATTTTTCTGATGTTAGACGTTTCTCACCAATGGCCTCCAGAAATTCCTCATCAGAGGTTTACTTAGTTTGTCGCAATTACATGCCGTGGGTAAAACGTGATGTGACAATTCGCTCAACGTATGAAACTTTGTTGGATGTTAAATTGAATCCCGAGGAGACAGATACGGATCAACAAGTTTACACTTCATTCAAATTAAGACGAAAAAAGTAGTTCACTTTTAATTACGTTGACGATGTTTGACGAGTCATGAACAAAGGTAAAGCTTTCAACCGCAAGAAATTTAGCAAGCTATCAAGAAGACTCCAGGTGAAAGACCTCAAACCAAATCGACCGATTAACCGATTAGATCTTATCATCTTGAGGGTTTATCCAAGAAGATTGATCTATTCAGATTCGTACACCGGCCCAGTAGCAGCGGCATGCGGTAGAGACGAAACAGGATTGGTTGGAATTGTTTTGTGGAATGAGCAAATTGATGAAATAAGGATTGGCGATATTGTCAGATTTGAATCAGGGTGGTGTCAAATGCGAGATGGTGAGTTGGTAGTCAGCACTGGTATTAATGGCAGATTAAGAGTAGTAGACCGATAATGGGATATTTGGTATAAATACTGCACGACTATTCTCACGCAACCATAAAGAAGGGAAGGTCGTGGGCAGGTTGTCCCTGAGGTCCATCCATGAGTGAAAATGCAACAAATTGTACCGCATCCGGCGTGCCATTGGTAGAGAGTGGTTCCACTTCGTTCCCTTGTCCAGGTTGTGAAACAGTATCAATCGGAAGAAGCCCGCGCTGTAGAAACCAAGGAGTAATCTACAACTGCTCGGAATGTGACTATCAAGGGCCCTGAGGTGAAATCATGGGTATGGTAGCAATGACTTACAAATTAAATCCAGATTCAGATGTTGACGATATCGACCCTGAGGGTATCGCTGATTATGTTAGAGGATTGGCTAACGATGTATACGACGTACAATCAGTAGAAGTCAAGCCACTCGCATTCGGGTTGAAGTTTGTCCAAGTTCACGTGGTAATGAACGATGGTCCAGGATTAACCGATGAATTTGAATCACTTATGTCAGCGAAACAAGGCGTTGGTGAAATTGAAGTTCTGTCAATGGGCCTGTTGTAATCATAACTGGCCGAGTGGACACTGCATAAATTCTCTGAGTAGTGTTGTAGCATAGCTCCCGGACGACAGTGAGAATCTGAACCTTAAGCAAGCACCCTCTGGATGCCAACGGCTATTTTTTCCTGGTCCCATATTCCACTTTTCACCCAAAGATTCCGCCATCGCAATCGGGACAGTATCAATATACAAGTCATGGAAATTTGATACTAAGGCTCGTCTAGTACCCTTTGATGATAAGCGTGGGATCTCGTCAACCGACCAATCAACGCCTGCTAAACCACTGTCATTGATGGCTGCCAATTCAATAGTTTTTGACTCCCCACCGGCAACGTATATTTCGCTACCGGGCAATGGTCCAGTGGTGACCAGCCTGCCCAATTGGCAATTTCGAGAAATTCTTGGCAGGGTTCTTTCATCAACCACTACACAACTACTGACATTCAACTGACCCTTTTCGTCAATTCTTCCTACCAAATCACCTTCAATGGGGGTGGATATTGGGAGACCAGAGGATATCCTTCGGTTTAATGATTGGTTGAAAATTATCGATTGCGCGGCGTGAATGGTCATTAGTTGGAGATTATTCGGCAATTTCTTGAACGCGCCAAGGTAATCGTTGGGATTATTAATTAGATGTTCTATCATTCTTGATTCAAAACCTAACCATTTTGGTGCCATTTCCAAAGCTTCCGCAGTTGGACCATTATCCCTGACATGCTGCCTAAACTTGGCCACGTCAATATTTTCCTCAACCCCCTCCATCGACAAATATGTCAATACAGCTTGTTGGAAATCGCCAGTGAGAACGTGTTTGCCAACCTCAGCCGTTACCGGGCGCCCAGAGCCAAATCTTTGAGGTCCTATCCAATTTGGGAATATTCCCTCTCCCAGTGATTGACTTAGTTCTTGCTTGATGTGTTCAGCCTCCGCTAGAGCCTCATCCGCAGTCATTGGGCTACCATCGGGGTGACAACACCCTCGAACAATAATGGTAAACCTGTTACCACGATGGTTACCAAAACCAATTTTTTGGTGGGTTCTACCAATGATTTCGATTTCGACATCAGGTATATCGATTTGTGCAACCTTGTGTTGTGTTGCGTCAATAACAAATAATTGTTGAGTGACAGCCCGTTTATCTTTAGTTCCGGCAAAGAATATTCTGTTCCTTGAAATTCCCAGGCGTTTTGCAAGGTTATTGCAAAATTTGTTTGTCTCCCAATTTGTTAGGGTAATTCTTGCTACAGTAAACCTACCTCTAGAATCCAAACTAACTGATGTTGAGATTTCATCCACTCTGAAGTCTGAGACTCTCGCTTTTAGAACTCCCCCAATTCCAGAGGTTTTGGTTGCATAACCTTCCAGTCCTATGGCTTTAGCCACAGGGTCAAGAATTGTCATTATTATCGCCTTCAAAGACTGACATCAGAGAATTCTTTAGCAATTGACCCGACAAGGTCTTTCAAAACTTTATCAGCAGATTTTTTGCCTTTAACACGTATGTAAAATTCTGGGTCATCCAATTCTGGATGGCCCGGGAAATAGTTTGCATATTCGATGTCAGTGCTGTTGTTTAGCCTCTCACGAAGCATTTGTAGACTGGTGTGAGACTCACCGATAATTCTTAGTCTGAGCTCATTTTTATCCTTGATTAACACTTTTACTGGCATGGCGAACATGCTTGCGAAATACCAACTCGTTTTGAATCTTGTGTCAAAATAAAACCCGAATAATTTAGTAGATTTGAATATCTTGTAACCGCCTTGCTTTTTTACCTAATTACTGTGGAATGCCTATGGACACCACAAATCTAGAGGAGTCCATGGCGAAATTCTCCAAACAATTTCGCAAATTCTCTCTTGCCATTGTACTTGTTACGATGCTCATTACAGGCGCATTGCTGGTCAATCTTGTAATCAATCCTCCGACTTTTAATACCGACCTAGATGCGTTTGTTCCCGACTCTGAAGCCAATTCTGCACACGAACGGATACACCAAAACTTTCCCAACGAATCAAGACCTATGTTCGTCAACGTTGCCGCTGATAATGCAACTAACATCATGACAATTAGTAACATACAGCTTATGCTAACACACTACTACTTGTTGCAAAACCTGTCGGCGTCGCTGGATGATTCGGTTGTGGTTTGGACAACCACTCCAAGTATACTGCAAACGGCGCTAGATGAGGAAGGTAATGCAACCAACCTTTCGACAATTAGCAATTGGAACTATCTAATTGATTTAGTGACCGATGAGGATGTCGAGTGCCGATTAACCAGTGATGATCAGTTTCTATCTGCTGCTACTTATGCTTCATCGGCTCTGCTCAATAAAGATCTAGACATTGGACCGACATGCGACTACTTGGCCACTGGAGAAGGCGATAGTACGCCATATGCAAGCTCAACCCTTTGGGTGTTGGAAATCGATCCAGAGCTGTCGGAGGAACAACGGAAGTCTGTCCAGATAGAATTTAGAATAATGTTTAATGAGTTATCTAAAGATTCATCGCTTGATTATGGGGTTGTATCACTTGATCTGTTGTCTAGTGATATTGACGATAGAACATTAGATAACGTCACGCTGCTGGTATTTTTGGCGTTAATCGTCGTTGTTATTTTATTGGTATTCACCTTTAGGTCATTTCGCGATGTTACTTTTCCACTCATTGGGTTAACCAGCGCACTAATTTGGACATATGGTTTGTTGAACGTCATCGGAGTTGAATTTTCCGCCCTTGAGGTCGCAGTTGCTCCCCTTGTGCTTGGATTAGGAATAGACTATGCTATCCATCTTCAACGAGCTAACAGCACACTCCGTGAACATTACCCGGACCCTGCCGAGTCGTGGTTGAGAGCATGTGCAAAACTATCAGTGCCTCTTTCACTCGCAGTTATTACTACTGTAGCGGCATTCCTAGCAAATCTGATTTCGCCACTTCCGCCACTGAAGACCTTCGGTATTGCGCTTGCAATGGGTGTAGTATGTGCATTCCTTACCTCTACTTTGGTCGTTGGTGCACTGCATGTCCTAATTGATTACAACAAGAATTCGTCCAAGAGTAAGCCATTCACTCTTCCCAATTTGACTAACAGTCTAGTGAAGGTGCAGCAAAAACAACAAGTTAGCATCTTTTTGGTAGTGGTCTTTCTTTCCGGTGCCTCGGTATTCGGTGCCGCTTCGCTGGAAACCAACTTCGATCTCGGTGATTTTGTTGACTCTGAGATGGAAATAATGGACGTAAGGCAGGACCTTGCGGATAATTATGATAGTGCCGGATGGAAGTTAATTTACGTCTTGTTCGAGCCGAGTGATGGGCAAGAATACATCGAAGCGGATGTAGATTTGCTTACAGAATTGCGGGGCTTGCATGGTGATTTGGAATCTAATCATGATGTTGTCGGTACTGATGGAACCTTCCCATCCCCTTCTTATGAGGGGCCTTACGTAATTCTGCGTGACGCAATTCTGCGGGACTCTACTTTTGGCGAGAACCATAACTTGGAGGTATTCCAAGACGGCGGAGTGTATGTCAAAGACTATAATCAAGCATGCAACCTATCAGCCGCTTTCCTTGCTCTAGCGGAAAACCATACGATAGCA
The DNA here is from genome assembly GCA_002505355.1 of Euryarchaeota archaeon UBA229. Classification (GTDB taxonomy): domain Archaea; phylum Thermoplasmatota; class Poseidoniia; order Poseidoniales; family Poseidoniaceae; genus MGIIa-L1. Next base: position 6,322 of record DAUW01000116.1, read on the forward strand.
GACGCGCTCAGCGGAGAGTCATGGTCTGACAGAGTTAGACATAGTGTATTTTTGGAAAATGGCCAAGTGGTTAATTTGAGAAATGAAATTAGAGTCGAGGCAGCAACTTCCGCAGAGTCAGATCAAGTGGTAACCGAGTTTGAGAATATGCTAGGTGATATCGATAAATCGGGAACTTTGCGGTCCAATCTGGCCGGCACCGCAAAGTTGTACGTTACTGGTGACTTGGCAATGCTCCAAACGGTACTGGACGGTCTGTCCAGTTCACAAGTAGAGTCCACGCTAATCTCTTTATCTGTGTCATTCTTAGTACTGTTTTTGCTTACTAGGAGAATTATGCCAGCCATTGTGATACTATTCCCCGTGGGAATCGCATCATTGTGGGTAGTTGGTTCAATGGCAGCGATTGGATTAAAGTGGAATGTATTGACTGTAATGGTTACCGCACTGACTCTAGGTATCGGTATTGATTATTCAATACATATGTGGCGAAGATTTGAGGTTGAACTACAACGCAGAAAAAATCATTGGGACGCATTGAGAGCCTCTTTGTCAACTACTGGAGTTGCGTTGTTAATGAGTGCGTTGACTACCTCACTAGGATTCATGGTGTTGTTATTTTCGCCGATGCCAATTATCCAAGATTTCGGCCTAATCACTGCTATTACGGTAATATTCTCATTATTGCTATCACTAGTTCTATTACCTGTTTTGATGGAGTTATCTGCAAGGAGTAAGGAAGAGGATGTTATCGAGAAGGAATTCGCACCACAACTAGACGAGTTAGCCTGACAAAGCTTTGACTATTTCCTTCATTTCAAGATTCTGTTCTCTAGCGATGAGTGCTAAACACATCCAATTAGCAGCATAATTCAATGCCCTCTGCTTTTTCTCCGCCCGTCGTTGGATTTCATCGAGGGAAATTTGTGTTTGACGAGCGATATATTTAGCAAGCCTTGTCGATAATTTCTCGCGTGGATCTGTAGCAGAATTGACTGATAGTGAGGTAATTTGTGGCTGCTCGAAAACTACTGATTTCTCTTTGACTGCCACATTTTTGGGCTCAGAATCATCCAACTTGAAGCTTGATGGTGAGGTCAACCTTGACGGTCTAGGGAACCATCCGATTGGAGTCGTAATGCTGCGATGTTCAAAGGCTGGTGAAAGGCTGTTTCGGCCACCGACCAACCACCCCTTGTCAATAAGTTCACTAACTGCTTGTTCAGCCTCTTCCGGTGAAAGCCACTCCATGTCAAACGATAGGATTCGTTCTAAGTCTAGGTCTGTTATTTTCTCAATTCCTCTAAAGCATAGGGCGATTACACGACGGATGTCCTCATCAGTTTCATCCGCCATCAGAACTAACATCAAGGCTATTCATTTGAATCTAATTGTTGGTATATTGACTATCAATCAACACATTCATGTCATGGTGTTGCTTGCGCGGGTTGTCGGGGGTAATAACATGAGTAAGGACTACATTGCACGAGACCCGCGCACAGGCAAGCCACTTAGCGTCGGCAAGTCTCGAAGGAAAAAACAGTACATAGAGTCTCGAGAAGGACCATGGCTAGCAATACAAGATGCAGATATCATACCACTTGCCAACGGCGATATCGCTGATTATAATGTCTCTTGGAGGTCAAAAACTTTCAATCTGCAAAGGGAAGACGGCATCATCGGCCTCACTAGGTTGAAAGGTAATCGAGCGATTGCAGCTCACGAATCATTACTTAAGGGCTTAGAGGACGAAAAGCCATCGATTAGAGTGGCAGCTCTCAAGGCCCTTCCCGAAGTAGCTACCCAAAAATCAGATGAACTTTTTGACTGGCTTTCGGTCTTATTGGATGATGATGATTTAGCGGTAAGACAGGCCGCCAGTGAAGCACTTTCAATTTCGGCTCCCGTATTTCCCTCCGGTGTGGACATCATGATTCACAATGAATTGAGATCTTATGATGCTAATCGTAGTAAGCATGCGTTCAAGGGTTTAGAGCAGCTTTGTGAAGCGTGGCCAGAGGTGGCATGTGATCACATTGACGAACTATTCCTTGAGACTGATGCCAATTTACGACTTCGAGGAGCAAAGCTACTTGGAAAAGTGTTGTTAAAATCAGGACATATTGGCTGGGACTTAGTATCATGGGCTCTAAATGACGATAACGCTCCTGTCAGGCGGGCCGCCGCCAAAACCCTGCCAAAACTGGCTAAGGCTGATACGAGGATTGCCACAATCCTTTCTGAAAGAGCGCTGTCAGACAGTGACTCTCAAGTTAGAATAAGCGCTGTAAAGGCCATACGGTCCCTAGACAAGGATAGCGGTAGGGCAAGAGAATTAATCTTGAAAGGTGCTTCTTCTAAGGATGTCGAGGTGCGTCGTGCGTGTATCGAAATGCTGCCGATTCTATACGGGGAGGATGTCCTGAGAGGTATTGCAATTGACCTACTAAAGACAGAGACAGATGACCGTCTGATCAAATCACTTACCGATTTCGCTTCTGATGACTCACTAGAAGGCACCGAAGCCCAAAAGAACAGGTTCCTTGCTCCAGCTCCTGCCATACCCAAATTGGATCGGGAAGTCGCAGAGGCTGCGGGAAAGAGTGTTGGTCTAGAACCAATCAAGCCAAAAACTGTCGAAGATACCGCAAAATCCCAGGAAACTCAGCAACCTAAACAACCGGCTAAAGTGACTGGTTTGTATCGCAGCGTTTCCCAAGATGATATGATGGGTTATCATGACGATGACTACTGAATATGCCTAGTACAAGTCGGCATTGTTAAGAAGGGGCCGTTGTTGGCCAACCTGCTAAAGGTGTAGTTATGAGTGATGCAGAATTCAACGACAAAGCCGAACAATTCGACAGACTTTGGGATGGAATTACTCCAAAAGGCGTAAACCGCACCAAGGCGTTGAAGTTTAGGCAATATATCCTTGAGCATGTTCGTCAAACTCGTCGAGCCCTAAATCGTGAGAACGCCCGCAAGTATTGGATGGGTATCTTGCAACAGGAAATCGCTGAGCAAGATAATTTCTGAAACTATGAGGGGTCGCCGCCGCCCGGTGACCTATTTGACCAACCAGGCGGGGTGAGAAAAGATGTTCACAAACCAGCGATTCGATAACTGGAACCTAAAACCAACGACCCTATCCGGACTGCAGAGTCTAGGATGGGAACATGCAACACAAGTGCAAAAAGATACAGTCCCCATCGCACTAACCGGTAAAGACGTCATCGGACAAGCCAGGACAGGTTCTGGGAAGACTGGGGCATTTGGCATTCCTATAATCGAAGCCTGTCAGCCGGTGGGCAAACTACAAGCATTAGTGTTAACCCCAACAAGGGAACTGGCAAATCAAGTCTCGGAGGAAATGGTTGCAGTGAAAGGAGATTCCCCCATAACTATTGCAACAGTCTACGGCGGTACAGATCTCGAAAAGCAAGCGCGAAAACTCAGCGATGGCGTTGATATAATCGTTGGAACACCGGGCAGAGTCATGGATATGACGAAACGCAAATTCATCGATTTGTCAAGCCCGAGCATTTTTTGCTTGGATGAGGCTGACAGAATGTTGGATATGGGATTCTTTCCAGATATCATGTGGGTTATCGAGAGAATGTCAAATCGAAGACAAACTCTACTATTTTCAGCAACGTTTCCTCAAGAGATACTCGATGCGGCCTATGAATTCATGGACGACCCAGAATTTGTCCTAACCAACTCTGAAGAGCTCGATATCCCACCCATTGAGATGTACAGTATTAACGTTGGTCGGGCTAATAAACTCTGGGCATTATCGAGAATTTTAGCCAATACCACTGATGATGATCAAGCAATTGTATTTTGTAATACAAAGAGGATGGTTGACTTATCAGTGCAGAAATTATCCAGGGCTGGTTTAGAGGTTAGTGGCCTGCATGGGGATTTATCCCAGAATCAGCGAGAAAAAATATTACAGTCATTCAAGGACGGCGGTGTTAAGTCGATAATTGCGACAGATGTCGCTGCTAGAGGTATCGATGTCGATGGTATAACCTATGTTGTGAACTATGATGTACCAGATGATATGGACAGCTTCATTCATCGGGTTGGCAGGACGGGAAGGATTGGAAGAGAAGGGCAGGCATGGAGTCTGGTTTCAAAAAGTGATTCAGGCCAGCTAGCGAGAATTGTTGCAACATATGGATTGAACATCTTGCAGGTAGAAGTACCAGAACTTCCTACTGGTGAGGGGAAGGACTTAATTTCGTACAAGGACGATTTCATGGAATCTGCCGACGTATTTGGTTTCGTGCCGCTAACCCTTACCTATCCAAGCGGCTTGAAAATTTCCAGTCGTTCAATTTCTAAGTGGCTGGCTAAGAAAATGAGCTGTGACGAAATGGCAATTGGACAAGTAACTTTGTTAGACGATAGCGCCACTGTTAACATACACTCATCGAAAGTATCGCTGGCACTAAAGGCCTTTGAAAAGTATGAGTTTGGTGGGCAAAAAATAACTGCAGCGGTTTAGTTATTCAGACTCACTCGACATATTTGCCAAAACTTCAACTCGATCTATCTTGAAGGTCACTGCGGCCGCGACCAGCAGACCTATTCCTGCTAGAGACCACGCAGTTGAAATTGCGTTATCCCATGTGTTTTGCGCTGCCATGCACTGATTCGTGGCTATGCTGGAGTATGAACAAAATTCAAGAGTATCTTTGGCCTGCATTGCCTCAGTATTCGACGTAACAGAATATGCTGAGGAGACGAGCATGAGTATCACCAAAGAGAGAATCACAAAATGAATTGCATTCCACGATTTTCTTATTGATAGTTTGTACTTTTCTTGATTATGTGCGGAACTAAGTGCTCTTGCAGGTCCACCAATTTTCCAAAACCAAACCAACCACATCAGCACTAATACTAACAGAAAGCCCCAGTTGTAAATTGCTTCATGATATTGCCACACTGGATTAAGACAACTGGGGTTATTTGGGTCAATCGAGCATGACTCGACCGCAATTGGATAAAACGCTAACAACCTAACGATGTTTAACACATATACAATACCACACATAACGGCAATTGAACGTAGTTTGAGTCGCTGAGATACACCGTCTGTCATGACAATTAGAGTTGAGATAAATAACATTTCATGCACGCCTGCACACTCATCTGATACATAGAGTGCCATTGTGTTCAAAGCCCCGGGAAAGTGTTCATTTTGCAAATTAATTTGAGTCATCCACCCGTTATTTGTGGTTAGTGTTGCGGTGCCTTCACCATAAATTAGGTTGGTTAATCCATGCCAAATCCATGCCTCACTGATTTGAATCGGCACTAATGTATTAGATGGTTGGGTGATAAACCAATATATGGCCTCGACAAATAGTAGCGCTAAGGGTATCTTGAGGTAGGATTTCGATAGTTGAAATACCTCACCCCATGTCATGTCGTCAGATTTACTGATACTCCTTGACGACGAGGTCATAGTAGCCCGTATGGGTTGTCACACATGAATCTGCGGTATTATTTATAGAGCCCTAATCGGATTGTTTGTATATTCCTACCATGTCAGCCCAACGTAACGACTATGCCAAACCATACTTCGCAAAGTAAAGTCACTCACTTTCTCGATGTTTTGGGGTTCTATTGCCCTGTACCCTTGTATGAAACAAAGAAGGCTCTGGAATTATTATCAGCCGGAGACATTATGGGTGTGCGAGCCGATGACCCAGAAACATTACATGACATTCCGATGTATATTGATAGGTCCAATCATGTTCTGCTCGATGTTGTCGATGATCGTGGCGAATTCTGTTTTATTATTGAGGTGAATTAATGACGGATGTAAAAGAGATAACTAATGACTTTTCAAATGTGCCAAGTACTGCTAGACTGCCAACAACCTTTGGTGAGTTCGTAATCCGGGTATTTCACGAAGAGTCTACAGGCTTTGATCACGTTGCGTTGACATTAGGAGATATGCAAGGGCCCGATCCAGTATTGATTCGGGTACATTCTGAATGCTTGACCGGTGATGCGTTTGGTAGTTTGAGATGCGATTGTGGGCCTCAACTACATGCTGCTTTGGAAGCAATAAAACACAAGGGATGGGGTTGTTTGCTCTATCTAAGACAGGAAGGTCGAGGTATTGGTTTGCATGCTAAAATACAAGCATACAATCTACAAGATCAAGGTGCGGATACTTTGGACGCAAATCTGATGTTAGGTTATCCTGGTGACGCTCGTGATTATCAAATAGCTGCAAACATGCTGCAATCGCTCGGTATAGATATGGTAACTTTGCTAACGAATAATCCGAATAAAATCGAGCAATTGAGGTCTTATGGCATAGATGTTGTCAATCGCGAACCATTGATTGTTGGTGTGGGGGAATCTAACCGCGCTTATCTTGAAACAAAGGCGGATAGAATGGGTCACTCCATCGACAAAACTGCGCTTGACGAATAATGGGGCCGTGGCCGGGAATTGAACCCGGGCTGGGGGAACCACAATCCCCCGTGCTAACCCCTACACCACCACAGCCATCTAGGGTAGTTGCTCGTAAGTAGAGTGGTATTTCAATAATCCGATTAATATTAGAGAGTTGGAAACACTCCCAATATTACAACAATTAACCCTATTTCTTTAGTACACCATCTCTAGCACAGTCTATGGCACGCCTGTCAAACAGAGTACAAGTACTGGCAATACTGGTAATACTACTATGTTCAACAATTGGAAATGGCGGGGCAAGAAGCGTTCACTCGACAGGTGATGTAGACCTTTTCCCACAGGGTGAAATAAATTCGGCAGATTCGTGGTATCTTGATGACAAAATCACTTTCACCCAAGAAAGTGCTGATTACACTAATTCGATGGTTGCGGACAATAGAATTACCTTCGAGCATGCACGGCCGGCAAATCACCAAGTTGTTGAATTATGGTCACAATCCTCACCTTCAGATTCATTATATGTCAACGGAGCTCCTGACTCAAGTTATGCATATACCAAAGGTCCTGTCATAGAGGTGAGTGACTTTTCTGCTGACCAGTATGACCAACTTGTGATAGTAAGTGTTAGTATTGTTGTAGCTTTTCACATTCCGGGACCATTGCTGCAAGATCAAGTCAGATTTACAATGAATAATTTAGGTCAATACAGTGAACTGGTCACGTATGTTAATACACAAACCGCCATTGACTACATGAACGGAACAATTTGGTCAAAAGACATCACTGATGAGTCGGAATGGTCATGGAGTGAGTTAGAGAGCTTAGTGGTCACGATGGATTATGTCTCACTGGGCAACACTGATGACACACAGTTGGATGTAGACGCTGTCGGTTTATCAGTCATGGTTGAGTACCCATGGTATGGTACAGAATGGGCTTCAGTAGAGTCAACATCATCTGGTATGGAAATGCCAATTAAGGATGTAATCTTCAGTGATGGAACATTCAATAATTTACAGATATCATCCTGTGGCCTCAGTCCGGTAACAGAGGGAGTTGAAGGGAGTTGGATTAGCGAGATTTTAACTGCTGAACCCGGTCAATATTTTGGTCGAATTCACTATCTGGCTGATTCAACTGCAACCTACTCAATCGAGATATCAACCTCCCAAGATGGATTGGTGTTTACCGATTTCATCCAAGCGGCCAGCAACGAATTGGTCGACAGCCAATTTATCCAAATAAAGGTGACAACTGCTGACAGTTGCATTAACAAAATTAGTCTAGATTTCAACGATCCAAGTTTGATAATCGATGGCCGAGTTTATGGCACCCTAGACGGATTAGCCACTCAATATTCACGGTGGAAAGTATTCGTAAATGGGGAAGAGGCAACATATCAACCAATTGAGGTGTTGGGTGAGTTTAACTTGATTATTCCAATCGGGCAATACATGACGAGTGGAATTAGTGATCTAAGCATAAGGGTACAATCATGGTTTAATTGGGACTCTACAGGCGCCGCCAGCAATACACTGCTCGAAATAACGTCTTTCCAAGTCAGCGGCGGCTTTTATGTCGAATGGGATGAAGATCCTGTTTGCCAAACCATCGGCCCACAATATTTTATTGAGGATGGTGCGGGTATATTGATTCCATTTTTGGATCGTTGTGTTGACGACAGAACGCCTGCTGAGAATCTTGCAGTAACTTTCTCAATTACGCAGGAGTCGTTAATCGATGCAAGTCTTGACCAAGATGATATCAAGTTGGTAGTGTTGCCAGATCAGCACGGCACAACTACTGTCAGAGTTGATGTTACTGATGAGGCTGGTAACATCTGGTCTGAAACATTTATTGTTTACGTTGAAGAGATCGATGATGAACCAATAATCAATGAGTTCCCTTCAATAATACCCGTCGAATCTGAAACCTCTACCAGCATACCATTTTCGTATTATGATATCGACTCTACTGGAATTACAGTAACAGCGGATAAATCCTGGGCGGTAGTTGATCTGTCTACTTCGACAATTATTGTGACCCCCCCTACTACTTCGTCAACCACCCCGGTTGTGATAAGTGTCTGTGATCAGACCACTTGTGTCAATCAAACTCTCCTGCTGGAAGTGCTATCACTTGCTGAATTGTCTATTGAAGAAATTATAGTTGATTCAGTAGATGTTCGAGAGGGCGATGTTGTTCCAGTCCGCGTTTATGTTCGTAATTCAGGAAATAGTGAGGCCGCACTTATATCTATTCGCTGCCAGTCAGAATCAACTTTAATTGCGATAAAATCCATACCAATGCTACAATCAGGTGAATTAGGAGTTGTTACTTGTGACTGGAGGCAGACAGAATCAGGAAGTCAATCAATGTCTGTAGAATTAGACCGAGTAAATCAGATTATTGAAAGCGATGAGACAAACAATATCGCCACGGTAACAATAAGCGTGAGTGAGCCGTTGAATCAAGACACATCATCTGATGCTATTATCTCCACATCGACTTTGTGGGTTTTCACAATTATCGTTGTCGCCCTAATTATTGTGTTATTTACCTCATTCGCACCTAAGAAAATAAAGAAACTCTAACTACTCTATATCAATTATCGGGTGTCGGATAATGTCAATACGGCCCTATAATTTGATAAGTAAAACTTCAAACCCGAAGTTACTTTGAGACTGTGGGGGTCGTTCAACTTAGGTTGACAAAGTGGGATGTGGGAACATGTCAGAATTACGAATACGAATAGAAACCGAGGAATACATCTACGAAGAGTATGTTGAAGCTTAAATGGTCATTTATTTGTTCCATTGAGGAGGATACCTCTCCTGTTCCATCAAGATCATTACAGGTTTACCTATCTCGCCATTAGTGCTTGCTGATATCTCAGCAAAATCTTTCGACATCTTAACGATGCCAACAACCTCGTTTTTGCTGGTAAATGCGGCAACTTCGAGACCCGCGGAGAGTTTGTCATCTATATCAAGCAGTCCGGGTCTCAATAGTGGCGCCCCGTGACAAAGAGCACTTGCTGCGCTATCCTTGACGGTAATATATGGCATATCCAGCAGTAATTTTTCAGTTGGATGAATTATTTTGTTCAAAGCATCAGGATTATTACACTCTTTCCACAACCAGACGGCATCAGCAATCTGTTGTAGTGTTACACAATCATCCAGAGAAAATCTACCCGAGTTCTCGCGCCGCAGTTCTTTCAGTTCGACTTTATAGCCAAGCATTAGACCTATATCCCTAGCAATTGTTCGAATATAGGTGCCCGCCTCGCAAACTATTCTGACTATGGCTGTTGCTTCAGATAACTCAATTAATTCAAATTTGTAGATTTTTCTGGTTCTAACCTGGACCTTAACTGCGGATATTTCAGGGGGAACATTGTAGATTCTACCGGTGAGTTTACCAATTACCTCAATTAGACTATCTTTTGAGGTTGGTTTGCCAAACTTCAATACTGCAATGTATGACTTGTCGGTCTTGAGGATACCCTTGGTGAGTTTCACCGATTTTCCCGCCATTAGTGGTAAAACTCCAGTAGCAAATGGGTCTAGTGTCCCTCCATGACCCAGTTTATCCAGGTTTAGCAAGTCTCTAACCCAGGACGCAATTTGGTGGGATGTTGGTCCAGGTGGCTTGTCTAGTAAAATAAATCCCGAATTTAATCGCTGTTCTATTGTCAAATCTTCCGGGTCTATACCGTAAGCAGAATTTTTTGTAACCTCACCAAGGGTAATTCGTGTCAACTAGAATTCCTCCATTATCATTATCGCTTGTTCGAGAACTTCCTGTGCTGATATGTTAGTTGCATCGATAATGTGTGTATAAGGTGTAGGGTCGTCAGGTAATATGCCGTACATGTTTTGATATCTTTCATTATCAAGCAATAATCTTGCTGCATTATTTTCTTGAGCGATATCTAAGGCTATATCCTCTCGTTTTGAGACTCGATCTGCCCGCGTTGCTTCTGATACACTAAGCCATATTCTTACACATTTTGTCTTCATCTTAAAGGCCCACCAACCGGCTAGCCTAGATTCTATAATGTTAGTTTCATTATCGGCAATATATTGCTGCAGAGTCTTGTCTAACTCACGGTCAACGGACTCGTCTTTGGTGCATAGAACTCCAAATTCAGCCAGCGTAAGGCTGCGGTTTTCTGCCTCGCGGCGAAATATTTCGCCGCCATTGATGCTATTCCAACCAAAATGTTGTGTTAAACCATCTACTAGTGTTGATGTTCCACTACCCGGGTGACCTGAGACAGTGACCTTGCTCATGCTCACACCCATTGGTGCCGACATACGTCACATTTCTTATCCCGTGGCCCGGTTTTGGTTATCATATCACTTCCACACTCGGGACAGGATAATCCTTCAACCCCCGAGTAGGCTTTTGATTTATTTTTTGTCTGCTTGCTATTACCGCTATTGACGGACTTAGCCGCAGCTTTCTTTTTAGACTGAGATTTACTCTTCTGTCGTCTACGTTGCGCATTTTTGTCGACAGTTTTTCCTTTACTGGCTACTAAATGTAATAATGGCTCTTTCAATTTATCACCTGATGAAACGACCGGATGGCTACGATATCGGAATAGTTTGATGTGTCGGTCAACAACTCTACCAAATGGCGCACTCATGCAGATGTAAGCACATATCCAGGCGGGGAAAAACAAAAATTTGCCGGACAGAAGATTCCACTCAGACGACCATGGTAAGGAGACATAATCGACTCTAAACGTCTCTACAGTTGTTGTCAACCAAGAAAACACTGCAATAATGATTACCATAGTGAACATCATTGGCTTCATTGCCCCCATCTGTACCTTAAGTTGTTCTGGCATCATCTGTTGTTGAAGGATAGTGGCTTTTTCCTGCAATATGGGATCTCGAGAGATTCTTGCATCATTCATCATTCGCCTGATTTGTCCCTGCCGGTGGCCAATATGTGCTTGTTCAATTGGGTCGAGAAAGAAACTTCTCAACACTGTATTCATTAACATTGAGAAGGTTCCCAAGATGAGCACTGTAATAATAAAAAATGATTCTTCGGGCAGCACAGGCGACAGAATAGGGTCGGCTATACCACCCATTGTAGACCGTATTCCTGGATTCATAATTAGTAACGTCATTAGGATCATGATCATTAGCATCATCATCATTGAGCCACCCGGTGGCTGCGGCGGTGGCGGTGCGTTATCATTTGCCATGTTGGGTGGAAATACAGATAGGGCATGAAGGTTGGCATTAATTTAGGTCATATTCACTCAATCACTAAGCCGTGAAATTCAAACAGTGTAGTCATGTCGCCACAATATGCGACGTAGAGAACCACTTGAAGTTGGCACCAACTGGAAGCATCCGTTACCGATGCCGATGCCGTTTCAGCCTGTATGTGTTACTCAGTTTGAGGCAATTGAACAAATCGAGCAACTTTCTACTCAGCCTAGGGTTTTCATGTGGACGGATAGTGAGCGGCATTGTATCAATGGTTGGGAGTTTATTGCTAGTGTTAGACAAGGCGTTCCTCCACAAGGCATCGAAGCAGAACTAAATGCTTGGATGGAACAGTACCCAAATGCTTGGCTTGCGGTTGATTTGCGGGATGGTGTTATGCCACCCTCAACCACTGTCCCGATTGAGCAATATCTTGCATCTTTGCCTAGACAGGTCTTAGTCATAGTTTCAGGCGACTCAAACAGTGAGGTTTGGCCGGGTTGGTCATTACCGGGTTAACTAATCTAAAGGTCTACGAATGAAAAACCGCATGTCACGCATGTATCGTCGTCGTCCGCACATTTTGTTGGGCAAACTGGACAATCTTTGGTATTACCTTCCGGTGTTTCAGCCTCAGTTTCTACGGCAGTTTCTTCCTCAGCGGGTGTATTAGCCTCAACCCAAGCCTTAGCAGCCTCTTCGAGTTCAGCCTTCTTCAGGTATCCGTTGTCATCCATGTCGAAATTAACTGCATGGTCGACAAAGGCATCCCTTTCCTCTGCGCTGATACCGTGGGAATCCATCACGCGGAGTAGGACGTCCTCTCGCCAGGTAACTTTTGGTTTTTCATCAACCTCATCGCTTGCCTCGGGTGCTGGTGCTTCAGCAGCTACTTCAGCATCTTCCGATGCTTCAGGTTCAGCCTCCGGTAGATCATCGGTTTCTATCTCATCACCGAAGTGAACTCCGTGGAATTTGTTGAGAGTGTCTCCGTCAACTTCTCCACTACCTTTTATCTCGAAACAGACCTCTAATCGTTCACCTTTTCCAACCATTGGAACCATCCAACTGGCTTGAGTGCCAGTATCAACATCCTCTGTTGTTATCTCGCAATCATCTCTCTTTCCGTTTGCGCCCTTTATGTACCAATCTTTAATTTCAAAGTTAGCGGGTATTACATCGTTAATGTAAACATCTTGGAGCGCAGTGTCGCCATTGTTTTCAAACAAAATGAGTACTTCATATCTGCCTTTACCACCCAGCGGAATTGCTTGCTTACCAGCGGAGAAGTCCCTTCGGTTGTGAATTACTTTGATTGACGGTGCGTCAGCGCAATCTCTGCCGCATACTGGACCGAAACGCTCAGCGCTGAATTCTGCTCTTAGCGGAGCGACAACCTTCTCATTTTGTGGTGATGGGTCCGGAGCAATTAGGTCATAAGCGATGGTTATCTTCTTACCAGGCTCTAGCCCGAGCGGTCCTCTAGTGCCAATCGTCATGGTCAGAGTGTGACCATCGCCATCTGGTGATTTGTGTTCCTTTTCCAGAGTGATACCACTGCTAATTTCAGCTTTAAATTGTTCCAGCTCTAACTCTTTTCCAGCAACACTGATTTTCATTGACTCAACATCGGGTGCCTCAAACAGTCCAGGGATATCGTCAGTAATGCGCATTAAATTTATTGTTGCACTACCTGAATTTACGAGAGAAATTGCGACACCAACCTTTTGGTTGCGGTACGAACGAAGTCCAGTGGTCGAATATTTCTTCGAGACATCTGCCTCGAGAACATCAAAGGAGCTTTCCTGCAACTTCATCGAACCTTCTGTAGATCTTACAGCGTGGGGTAAGATTGTGTAGGACAAATCGTAGGTGAAATCAGGCTCTGAGGTAGCAACGACGGTTCTTTCGTCTGATTCCCATTTTCCGTTTGGTAGTACATCTTGTTCAACATCATGAACATCAAATAATAACTCATTACTGCCCTTCATCCGAACTTGTAGTTTGACCAAGTCAACGGCAAACGATGAGCGATTTTCAAAAATGGTTTTGCAAATCCAGTTATCTGGCCTCTCATCTTCTCTAACTCTCATGTAGGTGAATCCTCGGCAGAATGCGTCAAGTTCTTTGAAGTTGAGATTAGACAATGTAGATTCTGCAGTGTAGGTTGCTGAAGCGGAACCTGCTTTGATTGTCTTGGTGCCAGATACAACTATGCGTCCCTCGACAGCTAGAACTTGTTTTTCACCAGGGCTGAGCGAGCCAACTGTCCAAGTGAGTGTGTTAGCTTCAATTGAGGCTGATCCAGTGTTGTCAAATGTTATTTCGCTAGGAATTGGTCGAGTAACTTCAACGTTTTCTAAAGTCACACCGCACATATTTTCTACTTCGAGTTCAAGTGCAATGGGTCCGCCCTCTGCGCCGTATGAAACTGACAGTGAACGTTCTTGCGAACGAGCGGGGTTGGTGTCCAAACGCTCTCTAAGCGCCATCATTCGCATGCCTTCAACCTTATACTTCATGCTGTAATTCTTGCCGGCTTCCAATTCATCAACCGATACATGGTCTCCGCCAATATCAGTCGACTCAGCGTTGTCAAGTATTACATCGATGTCGTATATCCTATCTTCACTTGAGGGGTTATTGATTGTTAGAGTTCCCTTGACGGTTTGTTTCACCACTTCACCGTCAGGAGACAATGTGGCGTTCTCAACCTCGTGTAAGCTACCTTCTAACTTGTCACCAGGAACTTTTTCAACGTCGTCTCGGGATCTGATTGTTGCTCCTGCTTGTTCTCCCGAAAGGTCATCGGGCGACATATTTTCTTGCTCAGCTTCGCTCTCTTCTGCCGGGATATCAGCATGTGGAGATAAGAGTAAGTCAGCAGGAGTGCTTGTCTCTTCAACAGGTTCACTATCCGTGGCTGAAGGTGGTGATAGTAGTAAATCAGCAGCAGATGCTTCGGGTGGTGCATCCATCGGCGGCATCGGCGGCATTTCTGGTGGTGCAGGTGGAGTCAATAGCAGATCAGCAGCAGACGCTTCAGGTGGCGCATCCATTGGCGGCATT
>DAUW01000087.1 GCA_002505355.1 Euryarchaeota archaeon UBA229
CTCAATCAAAAATATCTCTCGTAAAGGAGTCACGACGACGTGAATGAATCCGAGTAACAATACCGGCATCACCGACACACTATTGGAACTAAGAGACTTCTGTGACATAAGTACCAATCCTTCCAAATCACTTAATTTAAATTACTTTTGTTTAACTCTCGCTCGTTGAAGGAACGGGTTTTGCCAAATAATCCATACAACAATCCTATGGAAAAACTAGTATGCAGGCATATTATAACCAACGGCACACCAACAATGCTTGAAATTTTACGTGTCACAATTGCTGACCTTATTCCCTCTAGTGAGATTACTGCGAGGTACAAACAAGGAGGTAGCCACCAATATTTGTTTGCAGAAAAAAGTAGGAGCAACGTGAGTACTACTCCGAACCATGGCAAAAATTCCCGTATGCTAGCCCGCTCCGGGTGCCTTTTCATTAATTTCGTACGCCAAAATCCATAACGAAATCCCATTTTTGACCAACTTGTTAGAGTTGACCTTTTGGCCATTTTCACCTTGACAGAACCGGTTCTAAACAGCTGATAACCATGCTTTTTCATTCTCATCGATATATCACTATCTTGGCTAGTTATGAATCGTGTATCCCAGCCCCCTACATCGGTTAATGCTTTTCTGTAATGCAGGCAAAATGCAGGCACGTTGGTCTCTTCTACCCCAGAAAATACGGCAAATTGTCCGTTACCCCTCACTAGAGGGGATAACATCCCAGCCTCAATCCATGACTCAACTAATGCCAAATTCCCGCCCTTTGAAACTACGCTAACACCAAGTGCGCCAACATTATTATTAGTTGATTGCTGAAGTTGACCCATTGTTTTCACTAGGCTATCAATATGGTCTCTGCTCACTAAGCAGTGGCCTATAATTTCGAGAAAATATTCAACAGTCTTGGGCACAACCTCTAGCGAGAGATTCCTAGCCTCAGCAACATATTTTCCGGGATTATGGTGCAAAAAAATCTCGGGATAACTGTTTGATTTTGTTTTGATAAAGTCCTCGGCAAGTTTCCATGTATCATCAGTAGACCCTCCGTCAAAAATATGAATTTGATGTAATTTTGCCGGATAGGACTGATTGCATAATGAGGTCAAGCAATCGGAAATTGAATCTGCTTCGTTCAATACCGGTATAATTGACGCCACCATAGGTCTGAAGTTATCAGCCATGCCTCACCATTGCCATGGGTGATTTCATACTTACTGAGCCTAAAGAAAAAATAAACAGTTTGAAGAGCAAAAGTAACATGGCCGCAATATGACAGATGGCACCACACTACTCAATGGCATTGACGAAGGCATCAAGGTTGTAGTATCTTCGACAGTCACGGGTGCTGAATCACCAAACCTAGTCATCAAGGGAATTCAAAACCTATTTCCCGACTTTAGTAATCATCAAACAATTGCAGAACCAAGTTTCGGCAGACCTTCAAACATTATTTTGAGTCAGGATGATGTATCACTAAACCACTTTCTAGTAGCCATCCACAAACAGGCGATTTTAGATACTGCACTCGATGTAATGAGTCTTAATCTTGTAGATGGTTACACTTATTTTGAAATCCTAAGGCAGGCGTCAGTGAATGGCAAAGTTGCGTTTAACTTAGACGGACAAAAACCACTGGGAGGGGTGATAAAAGTTGAACTGAGTGGTGAAGACCTACCAGCCTGGATCGAGGCGGCAACTTGGCATAGAGGCAGAGATGCTTTACCACGGAAGATAAATGACGAGCGAACAATGAATCCTGATGGAGAAGCGTCTACTTGGCATTGATATGATTGATAATCTCTAATGCTAATTTTCTATCCGCCTCGGCGATATTTAGGTGTTCAATATCAGCAAACCATGCGACATTATCATGCGAGGTCCACGAATCACGCTGTAGGTACAACCCCTCAACGTTGCCTTTGACCTCGACTAGTGTGAGGTTGATGGCAATGTTTTGATATTCATGGTAATGGTTATCGTAAATTTTTATCGGTTCCACCGCTATATTGAATTCCTCCTGTAATTCTCGCGAGATTGCTTTAAAAATTGTCTCATCAGGCTCTACTTTACCACCGGGAAATTCCCAACAACCCGGTAAATCTGATTTGTTATTTCGCTTGGCCAGCATTATTTTATCATCATTCAGCCATAATGCTGCTGCGACATCGATTACCGGTTTGAACAATAGCCTCGCAATAATTTGCTGCAATATTTCGACCGATTCTCTAATGCTAAGATGTTCTGCACTGGGAAAATGGACAAAGCAACAAGGTATCTGTGGTGACTGTTGTCCATTTTTGATTGCTTCCAAAGTTCGAAAATAGGTCTCATTACAAAGATAAGATCCAGCATCATTTGATATCACAACTGATGATATTGGAGGGTAACTTACCGCAGTAACCATTCCCTTTGAGCAGTGAAGGTGTTCTTCGCCAATTATGGTATTGGCTTCCATCCGACCCGCATTATCGGGAATCCTCATATCGAGAAGATTTTGCGCCCTTGTTTCAAACCTGACCAAATTACAGGATTCACATAACCCCATGTGTATAATCGCATCCCAGCTTTCGCCATCCATTATTTGTTTAGCGGTTGATATCGATCCACTGCGATCAACGGTCAGTAATTTTTTATCAACAACCACGGTTATCTTTGCCTGGTCAGATGAACTGTCACGCATTGTCTGCCAGGGGTCACAAACCTCGATGAGATCTCCAAACGCATTGAGAATATCCTCCGATATATTGTTCTGATTTTCCCCAAATGGCTCAAAACCTGTCAGTAAAATCCTCGCCATGGTATAGCTAAATAGTTCCGACTTTTGACCTGTTGGTCGTCCAATGAAGGGTTAGATTGACATGGGGAACAGTAGTGCCTTAATCGATACATGATGTCTGAGGCGAGTTTTGCTAAGTCTGAAACCGAACCCAGTAGGGTGGTTACTGGCATTAAGGTTTTCAAACAAATATGGCGAGAAATGACCCTTGGGGTTGGGTTTTGGGGTGCTCTTAGACCGCTTATTGCGGCAGTGCTTGCTGCGGTGCCCTTTCTCTTTCTAGGGCATCACTTCAACCGTAAACATCAGAAAGGGTTTGATTTAACGTTGCTGCAGATACCTCTCGCATTGACCGTTGTACTGTGGTTTGTGTTATGGGCATACTCTATTTTTGATGCGTGGCGTGAGGCGACTAGGTTCGTTGCCGATATCAACGATTAGGGCAACCATAGTTGATCACTAACCGGGATTTCACCACTCAACATCCCAGCAAGGTCATTCAAATCATCATTATCAAAATCATCCGGTAATTGACCAGTGATGATGTTACCCAGATTGGCTGACTCGACTGCCCAATACATCACTGATTCCTCATTGTTTGAGTGACCCGGATGCTCCTTATCCTCATGGTCGACTGGTGAGGTATACACCAAATTAACCAAACCTAGTAAGTGACCAAACTCATGCACTAAGACGCTGTTTTCTATTTCTTCAGCATTCGGTCTGCTGAAGAATGGTCCTTCTGCTTCCTCAATTGCGTCTTTAAAAATGGCTACTGTTGAAGCATCCACGGCAACACCTAGAACGTCGTTATTGCTATATCCACCCGAGGGAAATAGCGCCTGCCAATATAGTGTTGATCCAGTTTGTGGGTCTGTAGATTTGTGTTGCCATGCTTGTTGCCTAACATCATCAGCGGTCCAAGCACCAGATTGACCAAAGTCAGTTTCTGTCAACATTATTTCGATTCCATTTGGCTTATCGCAAACTTCCTGCAGCCGAGTTTTTAGTAAATCAATGGATGACTGCTCCGGCATATAGCCCGAATCATGGTCAATTTCAACAACCATAGAGGTGTATTTGGCTGATGATAAACATGCCATAGTTAATCCTCCAGGAATACCCTTCTTGTCCTCGGTGAAGATGTTGTTACCAAAGCATCCCGATAATGAACATGATAGCATAAGCAAAATCAACACTACCGGTATGCGAATCAATTGCGCCATGTTAGCGGCAATTATTGGATGTTGAAAATGTTATCACCAGTCATCAGGGATCTCAATTGGTGAAAATAGCTGGCCAGGCGAGATGATGTTGGCCAACTGAGTTCTGGCAAGATGCTCCCACATTCGCAGTGCAGCAATCCCATCGAGTAAAATCATCTCAGTCTCGACCATGGTGACTCGCACTAATGTTTCCAATATATCCATTCGGTCTTCATCAATCACCGAGAGAATCTTCTCCACTGCCAGTGAGGACTTCACTTCATCATGTATTGGTTTCTCTATCGGCCATTGGTTTACTATTCTATCAGGGAGTTCGAGATTATTATCTGCTGCATGCCGATTAAGTGACTCAAGCATCGGACTAATCATATTTTGAATTACCATACTGACTTCGACCAGTGGCATGCTTAATTGCTTGATTAGATTGACCATTCGCTCCTGCAGTGTAACGAGACCATCAACGCCTTTTTCTGACAAGAAATCACCACAGAAAGTTCAGCCGGTTTGCCTTGAGTCGTACCTAATAGGCGATGAATCGCCCCTAAGACCATCCTCTTCATCATCATTGACCTCAAACCAATCTACTATCCAATCACCATCTGTATCCCAATTTATCGGGTTGCTACCCTCGGCTAAATGGTCATCGTCGAAGTCCATCATATACCAACCTAATTCATGTTCGCCAACTGCTCTTACTGGTGCGGTTTGCGGTGAGCTCGCGTAGTAAATTTCCCATTGATCTGTTTGTGCGCCAGATAGTAATATCTCATCGTTGGTTGGATCTAGAGTAAGGAAATCATCATCATTGTCGTTGACAATCAATACATAGCGGAAATCAGTTGCTGATTGCTTATCCATCTTCAAATAATTTGTTGATGCTTCGGAAGGCTCGCCAAGTCCTAGTGTATAACCTCTAAATTGCCACCATTCTTCCACTGGGCTGCCTTGATAGACTAGAGGTGCCAGTCGTACCGCATTTGGTGAAGTTAAGTCCTCGTCAGTTAGCATGTAAAATTCCTGGAAATTGGTGTAAGGCTCATAACTGCAGCCGGCGCCCGAACAGTCATAGTTGCCATCATTATCAGGGTCGTAATTAGCATCTACTGGATCAGCAGGGTCAAGGGTAAACCAAGTGAATTCTAACTCAGGTCGAGATAACACTCCTGAATCAGATGATAATGGCAGACAAGAGACCGTGTTAGTATCACATTCGCCGCCGGTCAGTGAATCTATCCATACTACCTTGATTTGTAAGTAAGAGGAAAAATTATCATTTGACTCATTCCACGCCATTTTATATTCATACCAATCTGGCAGCATATCTCCGTCAGTGTCA